>JABSRS010000004.1:2364-27933 GCA_013214885.1 Gammaproteobacteria bacterium | reverse complement strand
CAGGGGTCTTTACCTACTCCCGTCGCTCAGCACCCTTTGGTTTTAACGGCGCATATTTCTACGCCGGTGTTGAGTATAGCTTCTAGGCTCAGCCCTAAGTAAAAAGGGTGCAACAGTAACTCACTGTTGCACCCTTTTTTATGATTATTACTTATTAATAATAAACTCAATCCAGCTTTCGAGCATCGTTTCAAAATCTTCAATCCCGCATTCGGCAAAGCTCTCGTCGTCATAATGTGACATGTCTTCACCTTCAGGAATTTCAGCTTCTAAATGCAGTACGTGGGCTTTTATCGTAATATCTTGCGGCGTGATCGTAATCGAAAACTCGCGACCCTCGATGAATGTTTCGGTATTTTCTTGTGTTTTAATGATCGCCAGCCGATCAAGTAACGCTTTGATCTCTGCAATGTCACTACCTAATTCACCAACCAACCAGTGACCTACAGCCTCATGCCCCATCGAAAACTCCGCGCGAAACGAGTCGTTTAAATAATCGGTTTTAAATTCAAATTCCATAATGGCTCTACTACTTGGATGTTATGGGCTTATTTTACGACTACCACGGTAATATTTCACCATTAGAATGCTTAAATACACCAGTTTGTGACATATCTTGCTCATTAATAAGGCCGACTAGTCGTGATGCCGCTGTTTGCGCACTAATGTCGCCATTATTACCGACCATATCAGTTTGCACATAACCCGGGTGATAAAGACCGACTGATATTTCACGTCCCGCTAAATCTTTAGCTAAAGACATCCCTGCCGCATTTAAGGCTGCTTTTGACATCCGGTAGCCATAGCGCCCACCTGAGCCGTTGTCCGCAATAGAGCCCATTCTAGAGGTGATTAGTGCCACTTTAGCACCAGATACCAGTTGAGCATCAAGCGCTTCAACCACCAGCAGTGGGGCCAATGCATTGACTTCAAACTGCTCTCTAATGGTGTCACTATTTAAATCACCCAATGACTCGTCGCGAAGTATCCCAGCATTATTAATTAAAATGTCGATCTTGACCAGTCCTAATGCCGCAACCATCACATCACGACCTTCACTAGTTGCAACGTCAACATCTTCAATCGTCGTTAGCCCTAATTGCCGCAAACTAGGCGAGCTTTGGCGACAAAGTGCAATAACGTTATAGTTTAATGCGTTAAACTCACGCGCCATCGCCAAGCCAATACCGCGATTTGCGCCAGTAATTACCACTGTTTTTGTCATTATTATTCCTTAAATTATTCGATTTAGGCTAAGCCAAAATCATCTTTTAATATTTGGCTATCATCAACACCCTTACGATGAAGTAGCTGCGTAATATCTCGCATCATAGCACTTGGACCGCATAACAGAAATTGACACTGATTTAATTGCGAATGGTTGTTTAAATATTCATTAAATAGCACTCGTTGAATATGCCCAGTAGCCCCTTCCCATTGCTGTGAAGGTTGGGATAATGACACCGCCCATTTAAAATTTCGATGACGGTGAGTTAAATCATCAAAGTGCTGTTGATAAAAAATATCGGCTTGGGTTCTAACGCCGAACCACAATGACATTTTATTACGCGCGCCTTTAGCTAATAAGCTATCAACATGTGATTTAAGCGGAGCCATACCAGTACCTGCGCCAACAAAAATCAACTCTTTAAACCGGTTTTCCTCGCTAATAAAATCCCCTAGCGGACCCGACATCGTTATTTTGTCGCCGCGGCTTAAGCCAAACAAGTAACTGGAACCCACACCGACACTAAATCCTTTAGCGGGCAAGGCTAATCCGACATTGAAAACCATCGACCTGTTAACCGTCGAGCTTGAGGCCATTGAGTAACTGCGCTCAAGCCTTAATTGATTCGACACCTTGGTATTGATTAAGCGTTGTTGTTGCCACGCTAACTGAAACGGCGGTGGGATCATCGATGGCTTAAATGTCATCGAAAAGGGTGGTATCTCAACGTTAATAAACTGCCCAGCAATAAAGTCACAGGGGCTCCCTAACATCGGTTTGACCGTCAGCTCTTTAATAAACGGGGTTAAAAATCGACTCGATAACACTTCGACTTCAAACTTAGCCATCGCCGATTGTTGATCAGAGATTTCTATCGTTAAGTCTGACATCACAGTGGTTTGGCACGCGAGTCTAAAACCTTGATTAATTTCACTAACAGTTAGGCTGGTTTGCTCCTGAACCGATATCGGACTGGTTAAATTCGGGATCTTAACCATGCACTGACAGCAATTTCCGTTGCCGCCACAGCCCGAAGGTAGATCCATCCCCTGCTCTGACAGCGCGCTTAATAGTGACTTATCCGCGGTTACCTGTAATGTTTGCCCTCCACTGGAGCCGCCAAAGATTGCAACGCGATATGACTGAACTTTAGTAACCCTTGCTGCCGTACCAAACAACTGGGCAATAAGTAAAATGCCACCCGCACCAACCAACGCGATGGCAAAAGCAGCCATGCTCATTAACAACCAATTAGTATTGCCGCTGCTGGCATAACTCATGAGGTGCATACTTTGTGAGGTAGTTTGTTGATGTTTATCAACAGCACCCTGTGGTTGGGCAGTAATGGTTATTTTCTGTTGAGCGGGCAAAGCTAATAGTTTTTGGCTAAAATTCACCAATGATTGCTGGTAGATTAAAGACGGGGTCGCTACTGATGAATTATTATTGTTGTTGTTGGTCATTACTGCAGCACTGATTAACCAAATTAATATTTGGATACTGATTAATCCAGCGAAAAATTTGTGAAAGGTTCGGGTAAATGTCGAACTATTGCTGTTACCAGCTTGCTCGCCAAAGCTATCTTTCAATAGCCACCAGCCAACCAAAATAAGTAATGTTGCTATCAAGATAGCGATAAATAACAACAGTGGAATTTCAGTGCCTAGTGCCATTTTATGCAATGATGCCGCGAGTTCAATCTGGCGGGTTTGTTTATTCTCGACCCCAACAAGCTTAGCTGTCGCAGTCGAAAAGAGCATGCTTGTTTGCTCACTGTCTGAAAACACCACTTGCCACAGCATCTTATCGAGCTGGGCTATTTTATTAATGGTTAATGACGTTGAGTAACCTTGATATAACTCCGTGGCCCGCCGCTCAATGTAATGGCGATTAACTACCACTGTCTCACCTGAAATGGCGTCAAGCACACTACTAGTTTGACTACCAGCAACTTGGTAGACCAGTCTGTTAAGTTGAGTGGTTAGGGTAATTGATTGAACTGGGAATAAATGTGGTGGAATATTACTTAACTTTGCTGTGGGACTAATTATAGGGCTATTACTGGTATAATTCTGGATCAGTTGAAGCTTGCTGTTACTAACCAAGTAAAGGCCACTTGCTAACCATATCGCCATCGGCACAATAGAAAAAAAGGCTAGCCAGCGATGAGTGGTCCGTAAGCGACTAGGCCAGGGGGATTCTTTATTAACGACAATATACATAATCTTACAAATTCCTTTTTGTAAAACAAGCGGTAATGATCAACAGCTCCTAGATTATCACGACTAAAAAAGATCTAAAAATCTCGATTAAAAAAGTGGGACTAGCCAAGGTCGCTTAAGATACCTGGTGCCATCATATGGCCCATTTTTTCAGCTTTAGTGTTTAGATAGTCATGATTATGCTGGTTACGGCCAACTTGAATCGCAACTTGTTCAACGACTTCGATGCCGACATCTTGTAATGCTGTGACTTTTTTAGGGTTGTTGGTCATCAGCCTGACTTTATTTACTCCGAAATGCTCAAGCATCGGTTTACACATATGATAACTGCGCAAATCGGCGGCAAAGCCTAATTTCTCATTAGCTTCAACAGTGTCAGCACCTTGATCTTGCAAATGGTAGGCTTTAATTTTGTTAATCAAACCAATGCCACGACCTTCTTGACGCAAATACAGTAGCGCGCCCTGCCCAGCTTCAACAATACTAGCTAATGCCGTCTCTAACTGATAACCACAATCACAACGCATGCTAAATAACGAATCGCCAGTTAAACATTCAGAATGGAGTCGAATAAGTAACGGTTGCTCGGTAGTAATTTCACCATAAGTTAGCATAATATGCTCTTGGCCACTTTCTTCGGTGAAACCATGCATTTTAAACTCTCCCATGCGAGTGGGTAGGCGACACGAATCAACAAAACTAACCGACATATATAAACCTTATAAATAAAAACGACTACCATTGGGATAGTTGATATATCTTAACTAGATAATATGTATGGGCAGGCACTCCCTAAAACAAGTGTTTTAGTCGGTTATTTGCAAAAATATTGATCTAATATTGCCTATTATACTCAATCCAACGTTAAGATATTCACAATTCGTATTTTTTCACGCTAAAATACCAACTACTCCTTGGCAGCTCGCTGTATAACAGGTAATTTAGCAACATAAGTTTTATATTAAGGATAGATTTGTGACAAGTGAGCTAGTATTTATTGGTTGTTTTCTGTGGTTTGTTTTATGCTGGATTGGCTATACCACATTCGCCCGTAACCAAGCAAAAAAAACCCACTGCATAGCATCCGTTCTTCATCGTCACCGAATTACTTGGATGAAAAGATTACTTTACCGTGACCATTTAATTGCCGATACCGCATTGCTAGCGTCATTGGAACGCCAAGTCAGCTTTTTTGCCTCGACTACTATCTTAATCTTGGCGGCATTACTAACGTTGTTAGGTACGTCTGAAAAACTTTACCAAACTCTGGCTGATTTGCCGACTTACTACTCGACCAATTTACATGAGACCCAAGCAAAACTAGTATTAATGATTGCCATATTCATCTATGCGTTTTTTACCTTCACTTGGTCAATGCGCCAATATGCCTTTTGCTCCGTGTTAATGGGGGCATTCCCACGGGCTAATGCTAATGAGCCCATTAGCAAGGAACATCAACAGCATGTTATTTCGGTGGCAAAAATTGTCGATCACGCAGGTCATAGTTATAATTACGGTCTGCGTTCTTATTATTTCTCGATGGCAACCTTAGCATGGTTTATTCACCCTATTTTGTTCTTATTAGCCTCTAGTTTAGTGGTGATGATTCTTTATAAACGAGAATTTCATTCCAATACACTTAAGGTGATGCATACCATTAATGATCCCGACGACAATTCTTTATCCTAAGTTTTCACACCCAGAAGGTAGACTTATTTTGACTAACATTACTAAATTTTTTAAGGCCAGTGTCTTAACCGTATCTTTGAGCGTAGCCGCCTCATTTCCCAGCTATGCCGCTGAATTAAACTTTGACCAATGGCTCAAGGAACTACGGATTGAAGCTGCCGACAAAGGCATTAGTGCCTCAATTATTAAGGCGGCACTAACTGATATCAAACCTTATCCAAAGGCTATTAAAAGCGATCGGGCGCAACCAGAATTCAAACGAACTTTCGTTAATTACTCAACCAAACGATTATCCGATTGGCGCATTAACACTGGAATTAAAAAACGAAAACAGCACCAGCAATTACTCAATAAAGTCGCCAAGGAGTACGGGGTTCAACCACGATTTATTCTGTCATTTTGGGGATTAGAAACTAACTACGGTAGTTATACTGGCAACAACGATATTATCCGTTCGCTAGCCACCCTAGCCTTTGATAAGCGCCGTGCTGCATACTTCAGAAAAGAGCTGTTTAACGCTCTAACTATCCTTGACGAGGGTCACATTAAACTAGAAGACATGAAAGGTTCGTGGAGTGGTGCCATGGGTCAAGGCCAGTTTATGCCATCAAGCTTTTTACGCTTTGCCCAAGATTTTGATGGCGATGGTAAGAAAGACATCTGGCACAATCAAGGGGATGTCTTTGCATCCATTGCTAACTATTTAAGACATTTTGGCTGGAACGATCAGCAAACATGGGGCCGTCAGGTCACTTTGCCTGATAATGCCAAGACCTGGCTAGACGATGTTAAAGCGCTAAAACCAGAAAAGGGCTGTCGCGCGTTAAGAGTTCATACTGACAAATTAACGTTAGCGCAATGGAATGATTTAGGGATTAGGCGCCTCAATACTGGCGAGTTACCAAATGTCGACTTGCAAGCGACTTTAATATTACCTGATGGTATTAATGGACCAGCGTTCTTAACTTATGATAATTACCGTACTATTTTACGCTACAACTGCGCCAATAGTTACGCCATTACCATTGGTTTACTGGCTGATAAATTAAAGAGTTAGCAACTTTAAATTCTCTAGAAACAAAGAAGCCACCGAAAACGGTGGCTTTTTTTGTAACGTAAACATCATTAATAGCTTAGACGCTAAATGACGATCCACAGCCACAAGTTGCTGTTGCATTTGGGTTATCTACTAAAAAGCGTGAACCTTCAAGCCCTTCGGTAAAATGAACTCGACCGCCAACTAGGTATTGCAGACTCATTGGATCAACCACCATGGTTGCGCCATCTTTGTTTACTGTCATGTCGCCTTCATTCATTTTGTCATCGAAAGTGAAGCCATACTGAAAACCAGAACAACCACCACCAGTGATATAAACGCGCAATTTAAGGGCTTTGTTATCTTCATCATCTAACAAAAACTTAACTCGCTTGGCTGCAGCTTCGGTAAATTCTAACGGAATCCCAGCCTCAACGACTTCAACAGACATAGTAACCTCTACTTAAAAAAACGAAAACTCATAAACTTGAGTAATTTGGTCAATTATCTTACAGCATAAGCAATGGCGCAATGCTTTTATTGTGAATATGTCGATTGGGTAGTACTGGTAAGTGGCTTAAGCGGGATAATCAAAATATCTTGCCATAAAAATAGCTCGGTGATTTTGGCAGTTTTTTGACCGCGACGCTTGGCCATTTTTAACGTAACCTGTAATTGTTCTGGGATAAAATTAATTGGCAGGGTAAATTCGCCATTAAATGATTGGAAAAATCGAAAGCTAAACTTTAAATTTTGATCGCCAAACAACAGTTTTTTTAAACTAATCGTTGTTGGCTGACCATTTTCGCTGCCTATCACTAACAACTCTGTTTCGCCACGAATATAACGCTTACGCTTCTCCAATTGAGCAATCAAAAGTTCAAAACGATAATGGCCGACACTAATGCCAGCGTTAAGGGTAACGTCCTCTATTCTAACGCCATTAGCAGTATCGCCTGGTGCCATCACCTTTTGATAGAAACGCAGTGCTAACTGTTGCTCGACAACTTCAGACTGTTGCTGCAATAAAGTGTTATTCATCTCTGCAATCGTGCTCTGCTCAATTTCTAATGCCAATTGGCTTTTCGACAGTGCTAACTCAAGTTCGGCATTATGATTTCTTAATTCAACCAACTCTGGCATTGGCCTGGCGGCATGAATATTTCCAAACCAGTAATTACCGGCAATAAAGCCGAAAAATAATAATACTGCGGCACTTAGTAAGCCAAACTTATAATTTAAAAGTGATTTTAATCTTAACATTAGACCCGTGATCTGTTTCAATGAAGCGATGTGAGCCCATTCTATAACAAAATTAACATCAGTTGCAGTAATGCATTATTACACAGCACTCCTGCACCAAAAGAATAGTACTTTCGATTAACCACTAATAAACTGATAGCCAATGAATTTGCCTAAACATTTCAAATATCAATTAGCTCAAGCTAAAACGTCATGGCAACTGGTTGTGCTTGGTATTGGTGTCGGTTTGCTAGCATCGACCGCGATCATTTTATTACGCTTGGCCATCGAACAAATTCAACACTTTTACATGGGCAGCAATGACAATTTTACCGCGATGGCGCAGGTTGACCGGTTGTTAATGCCGCTCGTTGGCGCGTTAATCATCTTGTTATTTGTCCGACTAACCAACCAGAAATTTCATCGGATGGGGATCCCCTTTGTACTGCATCGCCAACGCAAATTTTATGGTTACATTCCTCTGGGCAACTCACTAAACCAGTTTTTTACCGCGATTGCTGCCATTGCTAGTGGCTTCTCAGTGGGTCGCGAAGGACCCGCGGTCCATGTCGGTGCTGGCAGTGCTAGTTTTTTAGCGCAAAAACTGCAGTTACCTAATAATGCCAGTCGTATTTTAGCCTCTTGCGGCATGGCCGCTGGCATATCGGCATCGTTTAATTCGCCACTGGCTGCGGTGGTATTCGTGCTAGAGGTGGTATTACAACAATATCGAATTCATTTGTTTTTACCGATCATGGTTTCATCACTAATCGGCACCGCAATGAGTCGACTGGTATTTGGTAATGTTCACCTATATGACAATATTGTGATACCTAATATCACCATCCTCTCGATGGTGCCTTTTCTTATTCTAGGTGTTACCGTCGGGATCGTTGCGGTGATGTTTAATCGCTCGTTACTGATGCTTATTAAGCGCAGCAGTAACATGTCAATCAACATTCGCTTGCCTCTTGCTGCGGTGATTGTCGGTGGCATTGGCTGGTTTATCCCGCAAGCGATGGGGTCTGAGCATGGCGCATTAGCCTTAGCACTGTCTGAACACCCTGGAATTAGTCTGTTACTGATGGCATTAGTCGGTAAATTTATCGCGACCATTTGTTCGCTCGGCTTAGGGATCCCTGGCGGTGTCATCGGGGTGTTATATGCAATTGGTGCCTTGTTAGGTAGTTTAATTGTCTGGTCATTGGTGCCATTTTTCCCGCAACTTGCGATCTTCGCGCCAATGGCGGTAATGATTTGTATGGTCGCAATGATGGCAACAAGTCTTAACGCCCCATTAGCCGCCCTAGTTGCAGTGCTTGAGCTGTCTGGCAATGCCGCTATTATCTTCCCCAGCCTGTTGGTGGTCGTGCCCGCGATATTACTATCGCAGCAAGTGTTTAATTCAAAATCACTTTTTTTCGCTCAACTCGATCTTCAAAAATTAAGCTACAAAGTATCCCCTGTATTATATGAACTACAAGACACCGGCGTTATTGCGTTAATGCGACGAAAATTCAATGTGTTAGATGCCAGCGACCCTTGGCTCGAAATAAACAGCACCCTACCGACCATCGTCCGTCAACATGGTGATGATGGCAAGTATTTGATGCCTTCGGATATCATGGGGCTAACCAGTGAGAATAAGACCCTAGTCGAAATAAAAACCTTGCCCGATAATAGTACGCTGGCTGAGGCCTATCAATTACTCAGCCCAAAGCGCCAAGGCTTTGTGCTGATATTGGCTCAAGGCTCACTAACACCAGTCGGCGTCTTGAGTTGGCGCAGCCTAATGAAACACCTCCACCGCGGTAAAGGCTATTAAATCTCGTAATCTGCTTTAGACGATCGTGGTTTTCTGGTATATTTTGCCGCCATATATTGGTATCAATCTTCTTTTAAGGAACATCACATGAATGATTTCGCTGGCAGTCACATTTTATCGGTCAATCAATTAGACCGTGAGGCTATTTCTACTATCTTTGCCACTGCTAACACCATGATTCCTTATGCTCAACGCAAAAAGCGTACCCAGGTTTTAGATGGCGCAATTTTGGGTAATATGTTCTTTGAGGCCAGCACCAGAACTCGAGTAAGCTTTGGCAGTGCCTTTAACTTGCTTGGCGGATTTGTTCGTGAAACAACGGGTATTAGTAGTTCTGCGTTATCTAAGGGCGAGTCTTTGTATGACACCGCCCGGGTGCTTAGTAGCTACGCCGATGTTATCGCAATGCGTCACCCTGAATCTGGCTCAGTGGCAGAATTTGCTACTGGCTCACTAGTGCCAGTGATTAACGGCGGTGATGGCACCAACGAGCACCCGACTCAAGCATTACTCGACCTTTATACCATTGAAAAAGAATTGGCTGGCAATGTTCAATCGATTGATAACATGCATATTGCGATGGTCGGTGACTTAAAATTTGGTCGTACGGTTCATTCGCTGTCAAAATTATTAGCCCAATATAAAAATATTACCTTTAGTTTGATCTCGCCTAAGGAATTGGCGATGCCAGATGAGGTAATCTCAATAATCGAAAATGCTGGGCACCGAGTCATTATTAGTGATGTGCTTGAAGGCAATTTAAATGCCGATATTTTATATTTAACTCGGATCCAGGAAGAACGCTTTCCAAATCCTGAAGAAGCTAATAAATATCGTGGTCAATTTAGATTAAACCAACATATTTATACCCAGTATTGCAAATCGAATACCGTCATTATGCATCCATTACCGCGCGATTCTCGCAAGGAAGCTAATGAACTAGATGTCGATTTGAACGTAAACCCAAATTTAGCGATTTTCCGTCAAGTGGAAAATGGCGTTTTAATTCGTATGGCACTATTTGCTCTTACTTTAGGCGTTGCTGACCAAGTCACTCAACACGAAAGCGAAGTAAATTGGTTTAGCCGCAAGTAACTAAAAAGGACCGATAATGAGTCGTTCACAAGATTTATTTGAACAAGCACAACAAACAATTCCTGGTGGTGTTAATTCACCTGTTCGCGCCTTTACGGGTGTTGGCGGTAGTCCACTGTTTATTGAAAAAGCAGACAAAGCATTAATCACCGATGTTGATGGTAAAGAATACATTGATTACGTTGGTTCTTGGGGACCAATGATTTTAGGTCATAACCACCCTGAGATCCGTCAAGCGGTTATCGACCAAGCGGCCAATGGTTTAAGCTTTGGCGCGCCGACTGAACTTGAAATTATGATGGCTGAAAAAGTACGTGAACTTGTACCATCAATGGAACAAGTTCGGATGGTTAGCTCAGGCACTGAAGCGACTATGAGTGCGATTCGTTTAGCCCGTGGCTTTACTAATCGTGACAAAATTTTAAAGTTTGAAGGTTGTTACCACGGCCATGCTGACTCACTGCTCGTTAAAGCAGGTTCTGGAGCTTTAACTTTAGGTCAACCAAGCTCACCTGGTATTCCAGCTGACTTTGCCAAGCACACGCTAATCGCCACGTATAATGATATCGCCTCGGTTGAAGCCTTATTCGAACAGTATGGTGATGAGATTTCGTGCATCATCGTTGAGCCTGTTGCTGGCAACATGAACTGTATTCCACCGACTGACAACTTCTTACAGAAACTACGTGCCGTTTGTGACAAATACCAAGCACTGTTGATTATTGATGAAGTAATGACTGGCTTTCGCGTGGCACTTGGCGGCGCACAAGCTTATTACGACGTTAAACCAGACATTACTACTCTTGGTAAAGTTATTGGCGGCGGTATGCCAGTGGGTGCTTTTGGTGGCCGTAAAGACGTAATGCAATATATTGCGCCAACAGGTCCAGTTTACCAAGCGGGTACTTTATCTGGTAACCCAATTGCAATGGCAGCGGGTCTTAAAGCATTAGAGTTACTATGTCAGCCAGGATTACATGACAGCTTAAGCGCTAAAACCAAACAAGTTGCCGAAGGTTTTAAAGCCGCTGCTAATAAGCATGGTATTCCAATGGCGATTAACTATGTTGGCGCGATGTTCGGTTTTTTCTTTACCGAGCAAGAACAAGTTAACTGTTTCGAGCAGGTGACCAAGTGTAATATCGAACAGTTCAATACCTTCTTCCACCTAATGCTTGAAGAAGGTGTTTATTTAGCACCGTCAGCTTATGAAGCAGGTTTCTTATCAACGGCCCACGGCGAGCAAGAGATTGCAGATACCCTAGCGGCTGCCGATCGTTGTTTTGCTAAAATGGCCAATGCTTAATAGCAACACCACGCTCTAAACCTCGTCACTCTTTGCCATCACGATAACTGCTCCATGCGTTATCCTAATATGCACATCCATGTGCAAACATGGCACCGTGACATACGACCAAGAGCGAAAGCAGAACCCATATGCCAGCGGCATAAGGAAGTCAGCTTAAGCAGTGATGTTGGAAGTGTCGATTGTGCAGGAGCACACAATCGACCCGTACATCCTGAACATAAAAGCCAGCTAATTAGCTGTTTTTTTGTTTTCAGAGCTTAGATTAATCTGCAGAGTTCAACACAAACTGCATTTGCTCGTTAGCCCACTGTACTGAACTGCGGTAAATTTCTGGCACGTTAGCTTCATCAATCGCTAATTGGTCTAACTCGGCAGAGGCACCGTCCCAATTGGTTGTTTCATAACATTTAACAATGTTAATTAACTGAGCTAGTTGCCCTTCCCCTTTCACTAAAGCGTCTTTAATTTCGCTAGATAACGGCAATTTATCCATTACTTCTGCCATGGTTTCACCTAAAATCGCATCAATCAGTGACAACATACCCGTCAAGAATGCCATCGAGGTATCTTGAATTTTAGTACATTCAATGGCCAGCCCCTCAGCAAATTTAGCACGGGTTAATGACAACGCCATTAATTCTGGTGGCTTGCCGCTACTGGTTTGTGCGGTAAATAACACCGACACAAATTTTTGCAACTCAACCTTACCCAAGGTAACGATTGCTTGTTTTATCGTTGAGATTTCAGTGCGGCGTCTAAATAATGGTGAATTACTATAGCGTAACAGTTTGTATGACAAATTAACGTCAAGTTCAAATACACTAATGATTTTAGGCAGGTCTAAATCTGTTTTACTGGTTTCATACAGTAACTCCGCCAAGCTAAATTGCGAAGGAGTCAGTGTTTTAGCTTTAATCATTTCTGGCTTTGAGAAGAAGTATCCTTGGAAATATTCAAAACCTAAGTCCATTGCCACTTGAAATGTCTCGTGGGTCTCAATTTTTTCGGCCAGTAGCTTAATATGTGGAAAATCTTTAATCGCCACAATGACTTCATTAATGGTATCGAGGGTAGTCGCTAAAAAATCGATTTTAATGATGTCGATAAGTGGATAGAAATGACGCCACACTGGCTGATGAATATAGTCATCAAGGGCAATAACATAACCTAGATCTTTAAGCTCTTTACATTGAGCCAGCAATTTTTTTCCCGGCTTGACCGTTTCTAAAATTTCAACCACCAAATGTTCAGGCGGAATCAACTGAGGATACTTTTTTTCCAGAGTTTCCAAGGTGAAATTAATAAATGCTGGGCGATCACCAGTAAAGTCAGTCATTGAAAAGTCAAACTGGCTGGCTGCAACAATTTTTAATGTTGCTTCGTCACCATCTATATCAGGAAAAGCGTTGGTGCCACCATCACGAAATAGCAATTCATAAGCAAAAAGGTTCTTTTCACGATCTAAAATAGGTTGGCGAGCAGCATGAAAATACATAATTGTATAAAGATCCTTGGATTAATTCCTAATATAGTAACAAGTATCCTACTATTTGTGAGGTTAAATAATAATATTACTTAATTGGCCCCGTATTACAATATGAGGCCGAGTTTTTTAAGATCGTTTTCGTAAGATAATTGTTAAAATCGCTGCCAACATTAAGATTAATGGATAATAGCCATGAAATGAAATCTCAACTGGTGAGAGCTTAAACATCGTGCCTAATAACAGAGCCTGAGCGCCGTAAGGTAACAATCCCTGAATCGAACAGGCAAAGATATCGAGCAGACTTGCACTGCGCTTCGGTGACACGTTATGGCTTGTTGCGAGACTTTTGGCGACATCACTAGCAACAATGATTGCTACGGTGTTATTAGCCGTCGCTAAGTTAGTTAGACTCACCACCCCAGCAATACCCAGTTCGGCAGCCGGCGCGCTGACCTTATCGCTATTTTGGCTACTATGAGCTAATAAACGGTCAATGTAGTTACAAATAAATGCCAAACCACCTTGATGTTTCATCACCGCCCCAAGACCACCAATAAACAATGACAAGATAAAGATTTCCTGCATATTACCAAAACCCGTGTAAATATCTTTACTGTAGCTCATTAAGGTATAGTCAGAATTAGTAATTAACCCCACTAATCCAGCAAGCACAATACCTGCGCCCAGCACTACAAAGACATTAACCCCACTGATTGCTAACACCAATATAGCGATATAAGGCAGTACTTTCAGCCATTCAATTTCACCAGCAGCAGGTAGTGTGCTGCCACTGCCCAAGAAATACAGTAATACCACCACCACCAAGGCTGCTGGAGCGGCAATACGTAAGTTTTCTTTAAATTTATCACGCATTTCACAACCCTGGGTTCGGGTTGCCGCAATGGTGGTATCTGAAATAATCGATAAGTTATCACCAAACATCGCGCCACTGAGTACCGCACCTGCCATTACCGCACTATCAATACCCGCAGATTGGGAAATGGCCAACGCTATTGGCGCTACTGCGCCCAATGTTCCCATCGATGTCCCCATCGCAGTTGCAATGAAAGCACTAATCAAAAAGAATCCTGGTAACAGAAACCAATCAGGGATAATGGCAAGACCAAGGTTAACAGTCGCATCAACACCGCCAGTTGCTTTAGCCACCGCAGCAAAGCCACCAGCGAGCAAATAAATTAAGCACATCGCAATAACATTACTGTCACCAACGCCACCAATAAAGATTTCAATGGTTTGGTTAATTGAGTCTTTAGCCAAAATTAAGGCGAGCATCAGTGCTGGTAATACCGCAATTGGGGCTGGTAGCTGATAAAAAGCGAAATCGACACCTTGCAAGGTCAAGTACGTTCCAGTACCCAAGAATAGGCTAAGAAAAAGGATAAGCGGCAATAATGCTTTGCCGTTAGGGACTGTAGTGGCGATTGGCTGAGTCATAAGTGATATCTTTGAACAAAAAAACCAAAGTAACGAAATTAATCACCCCTGTCAAGTTGGACGTCTAAACGTCTGGACGTTTTTCACAAAAAAAAGGACGACCAATTGGCCGCCCTTAAACAATTAAAGCTTAGTTAGCTAAAATTACTTCTTTTTCTTCACTGCTTTAGGATTTGGAAGATCAGTAATTGAACCTTCATAAATCTCTGCCGCCATGCCGATTGACTCGTGCAATGTTGGGTGAGCGTGAATAGTTAGGCCGATATCTTCAGCATCACAACCCATTTCAATTGCTAGGCCGATTTCGCCCAGTAATTCGCCAGCATTATCACCAACTAAAGCACCACCGATAACGCGGTCAGTGTCTTTGTCAAAAATTAGCTTAGTCATGCCATCGCTACAATCAGCGGCGATTGCACGGCCACTTGCAGCCCATGGGAACTTAGCAACTTCGTAGTTGATGCCTTGCTCTTTCGCTTCTTTCTCAGTTAGGCCAACCCATGCAACTTCTGGGAAGGTGTAGGCGATTGAAGGAATAACTTTAGGATCGAAGAAGTGGTTTTTGCCAGCAATAACTTCAGCAGCAACGTGCGCTTCATGCACACCTTTATGTGCAAGCATTGGTTGGCCAACAACATCACCAACGGCGAAGATGTTAGGCACGTTAGTACGCATTTGCTTATCAGTATTAATGAAACCACGATCACATACCGCAATACCAGCGCCTTCAGCACCAACTAGCTTACCGTTTGGCGCACGACCAATTGCGACAAGAACCGCATCGTAACGAATTGGATCTGTTGGTGCTTTTTTGCCTTCAACTGTTACGTAAATGCCGTCTTCTTTCGCTTCAACTGCAGTTACCTTAGTAGACATCATCAGGTTGAAACGTTTTTTGTTGGCTTTAGTATAGATACGAACCATGTCAGCGTCAGCAGCAGGGATTAATTGATCTAACATCTCAACTACATCAACGTCACTGCCAAGAGCGTCGTATACAGTACCCATTTCAAGACCGATGATACCACCGCCCATGATCAGAAGTTTCTTAGGCACGTTTTCTAGCTTAAGTGCGTCAGTTGAATTCCAGATACGTGGATCGTTATGTGGAATAAATGGCAATTCGATTGGGCGTGAACCCGCAGCAATAATAGCGTTATCGAAGTTGATAGTAATGGTTTCTTCGCCTTCAACAACCATGGTAGTGGTGCTGGTGAATTTAGCCGTACCAACAATGGTCTTCACTTTACGCATCTTAGCCATGCCGCCAAGACCGCCTGTCAGTTGATTAACCACACCATCTTTGTAACCACGGATCTTATCAAGATCGATAGTTGGTTCGCCAAAGCTAACGCCGTGGGCATCAATGTGCTTAGCTTCTTCAATAACTTTAGCTACGTGTAGTAGTGCCTTTGAAGGGATACAACCAACATTTAGACAAACGCCACCTAATGTTGAGTATTTCTCTACCATTACTACGTCTAGACCTAAGTCAGCTGCACGGAAAGCTGCAGAATATCCAGCAGGGCCAGCGCCCAACACTACAACTTGTGTTTTAATTTCGTTGCTCATTTTCACCTCGATGTGTACGCAAGACATAGGATGCTATGACTGCGATATGTGTCTTTTTATTAGTTAGTGCAATTTTAGCCAGCTAGACAAAATATGTATAGTGATATTACGCATAACTAGACTAAAAAAATAAAGCCGCTTAAAAGCGGCTTTATTTATGGTTTATAGTACTAGACGGCGGATGTCAGACAACACGCCAGCTAAAGTTGCACTAAAGCGTGCAGCTTCGGCACCATCGATTACTCGATGGTCATACGAAGTAGACAGCGGAACCATCAACTTCGGTAAGAACTCTTTACCATTCCACTTAGGTTTAATTTCTGATTTAGAAACCCCTAAGATAGCAACTTCAGGCGCATTAACGATTGGCGTAAACGCCGTTCCGCCGATGCCACCAAGGCTTGAAATAGTGAAACAACCACCTTGCATATCGCTAGCTTTAAGCTTGCCGTCACGGGCTTTCTTAGAAATTTCGCCAAGCTCACGAGATAACTCATGAATGCCTTTCTTATCAACATCACGTACTACTGGAACCATCAAACCATTTGGCGTATCTACAGCAATACCGATATGAAAGTATTTCTTCATAATTAGCGATTCGCCATCAGTACTCAATGATGAATTAAAGGTTGGGTGAGCCGCTAATGCTTTAGCCGCTGCTTTCATAATGAAAACAAGTGGCGAAATTTTAAGACCAAGCTTTTGCTTTTCAGCAATCGCATTTTGCTCTTTACGGAACAATTCAAGCTCGGTGATATCGGCTTCATCAAAATGCGTAACGTGTGGGATGGTTACCCAGTTACGATGTAAGAATGGACCTGAAATCTTCTGAATCCGAGAAAGTTTCTTCTCTTCAATTTCACCAAACTTCGAGAAATCGACTGGCTTAACGCTAATGACACTCAAGCCACCTTCGTTTTTACCTGTTGTTGCCGTAGCAACCGAAGCTTTAGGGCGAGATAGCTCGTACTTAACGTAAGACTGGACATCTTCACGTAATACGCGAGTCTTGCGGCCAGTACCAGTGACTAGGGTTAAATCAACCCCAAACTCACGAGCGATCCGACGTACCGACGGTGACGCATGAGCCTTAGTACGCTTACCTTGAACACTCTGTGATGGGTGAGCAGGTACTGGCGGCGCTTTAGGAGTTGGTGCCGCGGCGATAGATGGTGCTGCGACTGGCGCGGTAACAGGTGCAGGTGCAGGAACTACAACAGCTGTTGCAACGACGCCACCAGCAGTTTCAATCACCGCAATGATGGTACCAGTGGCAACTTTGCCACCAACAGCAATGCGCAGTTCTTTAATCACGCCAGCAAAAGGTGCAGGTACATCCATCGTCGCTTTATCAGTTTCAATGGTTATTAGGCCGTCTTCTTCAGCAACAGTATCGCCAACAGCAACTAATAGTTCGATAACTTCAACTTCACCGTCTTCACCGATATCAGGTACAGCAACATCTTGTAGTGCTGGTACTGATGTAGCGACAGGTGCAGCAACTGGAGCAGCGACAGGAGCCGCAACAACTGGTGCTACAGCAGTTTCAACAACCGCTGGTGCAGAAGTTTCAAGCATCACGATTAATGAGCCTTCACCGACTTTATCGCCAACCACAACTTTCACTTCAACCACTGTCCCAGCAAAAGGTGCCGGAACGTCCATGGTAGCTTTGTCAGTTTCTAGGGTAATTAAGCCATCTTCAGCAGCAACAACGTCGCCAACAGCAACTAGCACTTCAATGATCTCAACTTGGCCATCTTCGCCAATATCAGGAACATGAACTTCTTGAATTGCTGATACAGCAGCGGCAACAACTGGCGCAGGAGCAGCGGCAACAGGTGCAGCTGTTTCTACAACAGGAGCAGCCACTGGTGTAGGTGCAGCGCCAGCAACAGTCATCGCACCAATGCGCATACCTTCAGAAATTTTATCGCCAACGCTAACACTTAGCTCACTAAGCGTGCCAGAAAATGGGGCAGGAATATCCATTGAGGCTTTATCAGACTCAACCGTAATCAGTGCCATCTCTTCTTCGATTGAGTCGCCAACAGCAACACAAATTTCAATAATTTCTACTTCTTCGCCACCAACATCAGGGACTAAGATATCTTGTAAATCAGACATATTGTTATTCCTTATGCGTAAAGTGGGTTAGTTTTGTCGCCATCGATACCAAAGCGCGTCATCGCATCAATGAATACAGATTGCTCTAGCTTGCCACGTTTAGCTAACTCAGAAAGAGCAGCAATAACGATATGGGCAGCATCAACTTCGAAGTGTGAACGTAAGTTAGCACGGCTATCACTGCGACCGAAACCGTCAGTACCCAATACTTTGTAGCTACCAGGAATGTAAGCACGAACCTGTTCAGCAAACGCCTTCATGTGATCCGTAGATGCGATAACGATGTTATCTTCACCAGCACCAAGAACTTCAGTGATGTAAGGAACGCGAGCGTCCTTAGTTGGGTTAAGCATGTTATGACGTTCAACGTCTTGACCGTTACGGCCTAACTCGTTAAATGAAGTCACGCTGTAAAGTTCAGACGTTACACCGAAGTCTTCAGCAAGGATAGTTGCCGCTTTACGAACTTGCTCGAAAATACTACCACAACCCAGTAACTTAACCGTGTTAGAACCATTGCTCTTAACAGTAGCAAACGGGTAAATACCGTTGATAATACCTTCAGTAACGCCTTCTGGCATTGCTGGTTGCTTATAGTTTTCGTTAAGCGTCGTTAGGTAGTAATAAATGTTCTCTTGTGACTCGCCGTACATTCTTTCGATACCGTTTTGCACGATAACTGCTAGCTCGTAACCGTATGTTGGATCGTAAGAGATACAGTTAGGAATAGTGCCAGCCTGAATATGACTGTGACCATCTTGATGCTGTAAGCCTTCGCCGTTCAATGTTGTACGACCAGAAGTTGCACCAACCATGAAACCACGTGCTTGCATATCGCCAGCAGCCCACGCCATATCACCAATGCGTTGGAAACCAAACATTGAGTAATAGATGTAGAACGGGATCATCGGACAATCGTTTACTGAGTAAGACGTTGCCGCCGATACCCATGAACCCATTGCGCCAAGCTCGTTAATACCTTCCTGTAAAACCTGACCAGTCGTATCTTCACGGTAGTAAGCTACTTGATCACGATCTTGAGGAACGTATTTTTGACCTTCATGAGCGTAAATCCCGATTTGACGGAACATTCCTTCCATTCCGAAAGTACGGGCTTCATCAGGCACGATTGGTACGACACGCTTACCGATTTCGCGATCTTTAACCAATGCAGTCATGATACGAACCATCACCATAGTAGTTGAAATTTCACGTTCGCCAGAACCTTTTAACACATTGTCGAAAATGCTTAGGCTTGGGATGTTTAAGTTCTCGGTGAACTTAGGTAAACGCTTAGGCATTACACCACCTAACTCATCACGACGGGCTTTCATGTACTTCATTTCAGCACTGTCAGCAGGCGGACGGTAGTAAGGGATGCTTGGTAGGTCTTCATCAGACACTGGAATGTTAAAACGGTCACGGAATTGCTTAAGCACTTCAATGTCCATTTTCTTCACGCCGTGGGCAATGTTTTTGCCTTCAGCTGAATCACCCATGCCGTAACCTTTAACGGTTTTAGCTAGAATAACAGTTGGACGACCCTTAGTAGCTTTCGCTTTAGCGTAAGCAGCATAAACTTTCATTGGATCATGACCGCCACGATTTAGACGCCAAATGTCGTCATCCGTCATGTTAGCAACCATCTCTGCAGTTTCTGGGTACTTGTTAAAGAAATGCTCACGCGTATAAGCGCCGCCTTTCTGCTTACAGTTTTGGTATTCACCATCAACGGTTTCTTCCATTAACTGTAATAATTTACCGCTAGTATCGCGTGCTAGTAGTGAATCCCAGTAGCGACCCCAGATAACCTTAATAACTTCCCAGCCTGCGCCGCGGAACTCACCTTCAAGTTCTTGGATAATTTTACCGTTACCGCGAACAGGGCCATCAAGACGCTGTAAGTTACAGTTAACGATGAAACATAGGTTGTCTAGACCTTCACGAGCAGCAAGACCGATAGCGCCCAATGATTCTGGCTCATCACACTCGCCATCACCCATAAAGCAATATACCGTCTGACCAGAACAATCTTTAATGCCACGGTCAGTTAAATACTTAAGGAAACGCGCTTGATAGATCGCTTGAATTGGACCAAGACCCATAGAAACCGTTGGGAACTGCCAGTATTCAGGCATTAACTTAGGATGCGGGTATGAAGACAGACCGTTACCATCAACTTCTTGACGGAAGTTATCCATTTGCTCTTCAGTAAAACGTCCTTCAAGGAATGAACGCGCATAAATACCAGGAGAGATATGGCCTTGGAAATAGACTAAATCGCCGCCATCTTGATCATTTGGTGCTTTAAAGAAGTGGTTGAAACCAACATCATATAAGGTCGCTGACGAAGCGAAACTAGCAAGGTGACCGCCTAGCTCTAAGTCTTTCTTAGAAGCACGCAATACCATTGCTTGTGCGTTCCAACGGATCATCGAACGAATGTTACGTTCAATTTGTGGGTCGCCAGGCATGTGAGGCTCTTGGCCAGTCTGGATAGTATTTAAATAAGCCGTTGTCGCAGTGTATGGTAAGTGTGTACCGTTACGACGCGCTTTATCAATTAACTTTTCAAGTAGGTAATGTGCACGTTCTGGACCTTCTTCTTGAAGAACAGCCTCAAGTGCATCAATCCACTCCTCAGTTTCCTGAGGGTCCACATCCATCAAATTGATGTCAGACATTGTCGTTTCCTTATATGTATTTTTATTTCAGCCACGTATAAATAGTAATTTATATGTTATAAAACCCTGCTCTTAGGCAGGGTCATTATTTTGTATTCTGCGCAATGCGCGTTGTACTCGTGAATCTTCTTGGCGCACCGACAGTAAAACTTCTTCGATGTAAGCCAAGTGATCGTTGGAGGCATTTCTGGCCCGCTCGGACTCTCGAGACACAATTGCTTCTATCAAAGCACTACGGTGTTTGTTACTCACTTCCACCGCATTCGAGTGGCGATAAAGCAACTCTAAATTTTGAGCAATGTTATCGCGTAATAATTGACTCATACTAAGCACTAGGTGAAGCATCGCCACATTGTGTGATGCCTCGGCAATGACTTTATATAACTCAACGATAGCATCTGCTTCTTGTTCAATATTTTTGTCTTGCTGAGCCTGGTTAATGACCAGCTGACATTGCCTAATCGCGGCAAAATCAGTTTCAGTACCGCGAATGGCGGCATAAAACGCTAACATTCCTTCAGTCGCATGACGAAACTCTAGTAAGTCATACTGACTCTCGGGATCATTAGCAATTAACTCAAGTACAGGATCACTTAAACTTTTCCAAAGTTGCTCCTGAACATAAGTACCGCCACCTTGGCGACGGTACAACAGACCTTTACTTTCTAATGACTGAATCGCTTCTCTAACTGACGGGCGAGACACTTCAAATTGCTTGGCCAAATCACGTTCTGACGGTAGTTTCTCACCAGGACGCAAGCTTCCCTCTAAAATCATTGTCTCAAGTGCCGTCACGATCGCGTCGGATAGTTTAGGCTGCCTGATTTTACGATAGGTCATCTTTCCCTCTTTTATAAATTGGTAATACCAATTAACCAGCAGGCGTAAATTTAACAAATAAAAATGGATCTGTCTACAAATGCGCCTTATTTGCGCCAACAAAATAGCGACGGCATGAAGCAAATCAACATTTTTAGGGTTTACGCAAATTTTGGTTAATGATAATGCTTAAAACGCTATGGGTAATCGGCCTTCGAAATCCAAATGGCTATATAGTTATAGTCTCATTTTTGGTTCAAACTTTAAGCGCCCCATAAAATTACGCTCAAAGTAAAAAAATGTCTAGTTTTTGGTCGACCAAAGTGACTCTCAGGACAATGGTAAGACCTTTAAACGAGTGTTTAAATTATTATTCCAGAAATGGTCATTAGGGCAATAATAGCAACGACTAGCATCAAATTGCGTTTTGCTAGGTGGACCAAACGGCAAGTGCTTTGCATACAAACCCCTTGATTGTCAGATTGGTGAGATACTTGCTCAGCGGCCATTGCCACCTGACTAACCAGTTCATAAGCACTTACGTTAGGCTTAATCACCAACGAAAACCACACACTAATTGAATGAGAGAAGTTGCCAACCATCACATAACCCAATGCGACAACTCGTGCGGGTAGCCAATCAAGCACAAACAACACTAGATTAACTAACGAATTACTCGGTAACTGATCGCGCGCAGTCAACAAAGCCATGGTGCGGACACTGGCATAAAAGATCACCGCGACCGGACCACCAATCACCATCATTAATACCGTCGTACAATAAAAACGGTAGTTAATCCAAGTAAGCTGGCGACCGACCTTGGCACCTAACTTGGCCTCGTCATTAATATCAAGCAAGTCTAATTCAGCTAATGCCGCAGCAACATGATAGCTCGCCTGAATATCTTGATGACACACGCTCAATAAATACTTTTTATACAACGTTCGATAATGTAAACAACCAACACTAATCAAGGCGACCACAATCCAAACAAATAGTGAAACTAAACCAAACAGCAAACCTTCAGCCAGTTGTAATACGATATAGGTAAGTGCCGCAGGTATCGTTAGGGCAACAATCGTAAATAGCGTTGCCGTCGGCTCAAAAGTACCGCGTAATTTAGTACTCAATTTACTAAACCAAGATTCAAACTGCCATTGGTCACCCAGCGTCAACGTACGCTCAAGTAATAAAGCAATTAAGAGTGAGAACAGTGCCATAAGCCAATCATTCCTTATTCAACGGCAGAAATATCATTTTTGTTAACTAGTTATCCTAACATGGCAAAATAGTGCGACCAATCAAAAGCTTCACCTGGATCGCTCTTTCGACCAGGCGCAATATCACAATGACCCACAATTCGCTCGCGGTTAATTAAAGGGTATTGATTGATTAATGCTGTGGTGAGTGCAGCGAGTGCCTGATATTGTTGCTCGGTATAGGGTTGCTCATCCGTCCCTTCTAACTCAATCCCAATTGAGAAATCATTACAGTTGTCACGCCCTTCAAAACTCGACAGTCCCGCATGCCAAGCGCGCTGATCAAAACTGACATATTGAGTCACGATCCCAAGCCGATTAATCATGCAATGAGCCGACACCCGTAATCCTTGCAGCTGAGCAAAATACGGATCTGCACTGCAATCGAGTCGGCCCATAAATAAGTCATCAATATAGTCACCACCAAACTGCCCTGGCGGCAAACTAATGTTGTGAATCACCAACAGCGAAACATCACTAATATCAGGGCGGGGATTAACATGACTTGATTGGCAAATAATAGTATTTGCCAACCAGCCTTGAGGGTTTATGGTTAATCTTTGCATATGATTTTCAATACCCATTAAACGATTAATTTATATTGAGTTAATTTTTATCAATATTTAACCAGAAAGCAACCTACATTTTGTTAGGAAAAATTAACCGAAACCAGTTAGAATTATGGCAATTATTAAATCCCTCACGCTAACGGCGCATAATTTGCGTCATCAGTATAGTAAAGGTAAGTAACCAATATGCTACAAGACGATATAACAGCCAGTGTCACCTTGGCTCTAAACGAAGATCTCGGTTATCAATCAGCTAGTGATGGTGACATCACTGCAAATTTAATCCCTGAGAAAAACACCGCTGAAGCAACGATTATTAGCCGTGAAATGGCGGTATTTTGTGGCAAAGCCTGGTGTGAAGAAGTATTTAAGCAACTTGGCGGCGAAGTGGTTATTCATTGGTTAGTTGATGCCGGCGATATTATCGCGCCCAATGAAGTGTTATGTGAAATGTCGGGACCAGCGCGTATTTTGTTAACTGGTGAGCGCGTCGCGTTAAACTTTATTCAAATGTTGTCAGGCACTGCTACGGTGGTTAAACAATATGTTGATCATATAGAAGGCACTAACACTCGCTTACTTGATACCCGCAAAACCATTCCTGGTCAGCGCACAGCCCAGAAATATGCAGTAACCTGTGGCGGCGGTGCTAATCATCGCATTGGCTTGTTCGATGCCTACCTGATTAAAGAAAATCACATCATGGCTTGTGGCGCGATCGAATTAGCGATTAAAAAGGCCCGTCAGTTGCATAGTGACAAACTGGTTGAGGTTGAAGTGGAAAGCCTTAACGAGTTAAGCCAAGCATTAAGTGCTGGCAGTGATATCGTGATGCTCGATAATTTTGACATCGATATGATGCGCCAAGCCGTTGAAATTAATAACGGCCAGGCAAAACTCGAAGTATCTGGCAACGTTACACTGGCAACCATTGGTGATTTTGCCCGCACTGGCATTGATTATATTTCGGTGGGTGCCTTGACTAAACACGTTATAGCAACAGATTTATCAATGAGACTAAAATAGCTTTTTATTCAGCTAGTTACAATGTAATAGTCAAATCCAACAACTAGCACTTAAGTATTAGTTTCGTTATAAAACTAACAAAAAAACAACAAACTGACGTTGTTTTTTTTGAATTTAAATGATAAATTCTATTTACTGTTAGCGAGCGCTGTATATCTTAGTAACAGGCCGTAATAGTACAAAAGCACTATCTTAAAAGTTGATTATTTTAAGTAGTTTTTTGACTATCATTTGATAAACGGCTATTAAAAATTAATCTCAGAATTGAGAAAATTTAGTTAATTAGTTCTTAATTTCAAGAACATTAGCTAACTAAACAAGGAAATAACTCATGAAAAACATCACTATGATGAAGAAAGCACAACAGGGTTTTACTCTGATTGAATTAATGATTGTTGTTGCAATCATCGGTATTTTAGCAGCAGTAGCATTACCTGCTTACCAAACATATACTAAAAAAGCGACTTTCTCGGAAGTTGTTTTAGCAACGACTACCCAAAAAACTGCTGTTGAAATTTGTGGACAGACTGTCGCTACTGATGCTGCAAGTTTCACAAGTCAATGTATTGGCGGAAAAAATGGTGTCATTAATGCTGCTGCTAGCGGTGTAGTTAAATCAGTTGCAGTTACAGGTGTAACTGATGGCGAGATAATAATCACAGCTACAGGTGACAAAGGTGAGATTGGTACAACAGATGACTTAACAGTTATCATGACTGGCACATTAACTAACGGTCAAATCATATGGGTAAAAACTGGTACCTGTGTTGCCAAAGGTATTTGTTAATAATCATTAGCTAATCCTAAAAACCCAGTCTTTACTGGGTTTTTTATTTTTGGCTAACTACTTCATTCCCTATAATGAATTTCACATTTTTCATCATAATTATCACGCCTATTAATACTTCAGTACCATTAAAAACTCT
>JABSRS010000004.1:0-2354 GCA_013214885.1 Gammaproteobacteria bacterium | reverse complement strand
CTAGGCTTATTTCAAGATTACGATAGAATGATTACGATAGAATGATTATTAATAATATTTCAGATTAAAGGATTGCAATGGCCCCGGCATCATCATTTCATGGACTGTTAGATTTAATTGTACGTCATCAACTGCTTAGCGAATCAGCTGCGCAGCAGGCTCTGGCGGCCTCAAATTCTGAAAAACGTCCTTTTTTAAGCCATTTAGTCGAAAATAAACTGATTGATTCCAAGTTAACGGCGCAGATTTGCAGCCGCGAATTTGGTATCCCGTTATTTGATCTTGAGATGTTCGATCATGGCCAACTGCCAACCGATCTACTGAATGAAAAACGGGTTAATAAACACTCAGCCCTACCCCTATATGTCCGTGGTAACCGATTATATATAGCGATTGGTGACCCAACCAATATTGCGGCATTAGAAGAGTTTCAATTTAATGCTGGGATGCGCACCGAGGCTATTTTAGTCTGTGAACATCAGTTACAAGAAACGATTAATCGTATTTTTGAAAGTGATTCCAGTGCGCTTTCACTTGATGACTTTGATGAGCAAGAGCTGGCCGATATCGATGTTGACAATAGTACGCCAAGTGATAGCCACGATGGCGCCGGCGACAAAGATGACCAACCAATCGTTATTTACATTAATAAATTATTAATGGACGCGATTCGTAAAGGGGCATCAGATTTACACTTTGAACCTTACGAGAAAACTTATCGAGTACGTTTTCGGATCGATGGTATATTGCATGAGATGGGCAGCCCTCCTGCTTATTTAGCCTCTCGACTAGCTGCTAGGATCAAGGTAATGTCAAAAATGGACATTGCCGAAAAGCGTATTCCCCAGGATGGCCGAATTAAGCTTAAAGTATCAAAAAAGAAATCGATCGATTTCCGGGTTAGCTCATTGCCAACCTTGTTTGGTGAAAAAATGGTCCTGCGTATTCTTGACTCATCGATTGCGATGATGGGAATTGACTCGCTCGGTTATGAGCCTGATCAAAAAGATCTGTATATGCATTACCTCGATCAACCCCAAGGGATGATCTTGGTGACTGGCCCAACGGGTTCAGGTAAAACAGTGTCGCTATACACCGGGCTCAATATTCTAAATACCACCGAGCGCAATATTTCTACCGCCGAAGATCCGGTTGAAATTAACTTAACGGGGGTTAATCAGGTTCATATTAATACCAAGGCAGGACTCGATTTCTCCAAAGCGCTGCGGGCGTTTTTGCGTCAAGATCCCGATGTCGTGATGGTCGGTGAAATTCGTGATTTAGAAACCGCTGAAATTGCGATTAAAGCGGCGCAAACAGGTCACTTGGTGTTATCGACCTTGCACACTAACTCAGCCGCAGAAACCATTACCCGTTTAGTTAATATGGGCGTACCTGGCTATAACATTGCCAGTTCAGTGACCTTAATTATTGCCCAGCGATTAGCCAGGCGCTTGTGCGAGCATTGTAAACGCCCAGACTCGGTACCTGACGAGCAATTACTTGAACTGGGCTTTAAGCAACACCAGATTGACCAAGGGTTATCATTATTTAAACCCCATGGCTGTGATAAATGCTCAAGCGGCTATAAAGGTCGAGTGGGCATTTACGAAACAATGCCAATGTCCGATACCATTGGCCGCATTATCATGGACAACGGCAACTCCTTACAAATTGCCGATGCCGCAGCTGCCGATGGCGTAAAAAACTTACGCCAATCAGGATTGATTAAGGCGGCTCAGGGCATAACCAGCCTAGCCGAAGTCAGTCGCGTGACCAGCTTTTAAGCTTGAATCATCATAGGATAATATAATGAACACGGCGGTTTCGAGAAAAAAAACTCCAAAGCAACCTAAAGTTAGCACCTATCGTTGGAAAGGCATTAACCGCAAGGGTAATAAATCATCCGGAGAAATTAAAGGCACTTCCCATGCCGAAGTAAAAGCACAGCTACGCCAACAAGGCGTCACCACGGTCAATGTTAAGAAAAAATCAGAACCACTGATTAGTATTGGCTCTGGCAATAAAGTGGTGGCGATGGATATCGCGGTGATCACCCGCCAAATAGCTACGATGTTGTCTGCGGGGGTTCCTCTTGTACAAAGTTTTAAGATTGTCGCTGACGGTCATGATAAACCCGTAGTGCGTGAGTTATTAACCAAAATAAATAGTGATATTCAAGCGGGTGTACCAGTAGCTGATTCGTTACGTCCCCATCGCAAGCATTTTGATGAACTCTATGTCGATTTAGTGGCCGCAGGCGAAATGTCTGGCTCACTGGACTCGGTTTATGACCGGATAGCAACCTACTTAGAAAAAACTATCGCCTTAAAATCAAAAATCAAAAAAGCGAT
>JABSRS010000398.1 GCA_013214885.1 Gammaproteobacteria bacterium | reverse complement strand
TACGCGCCGTGCTCTCGCTTTCGGCTTGGGTTTTAACCGTTAATTGTTTTAATTGTGAAATTAGTGACTGTAATTTAGCTAAGAAATGGTTGAAACCATTGCCCAATGCAATAAGCTCAGCGTGAGACTCAACCTCTATTTTTTGAGTTAAATCACCGTCTTCACTGGCCAGTGTTTCCATGTGATTCTTTAGCATATTAATGGGAGCAACAATACTTTTTGTCATCAACCAGATAAAAAATACAGCAATGAGCGTAATGACAAAACCAAGCATAATTTGCAAACGAGTCATATCATCAGTATTTTTGTTCATATTTTTTTGTAACGCTAACGCACTTGCTAGCGCATCTTTTTTATCAACTTCAATAATAATTGACCAAGTACTATTAGCAATATCAATCTTTACCGGTTGTGCAACAATAATGCTTTTTTCGTCTTCTAGAATGCCGTTACTGAAATGTAACGATTGCAATTGTCGTGCACGATTGGCATCTAATGCTTCACTTAAAGGTCGACCTTTTTTGTGATAATGGCTTGATGCCACAATGAACCCTTTTTCACTTAATAGGGTAACTTTACTGCGGCCTTGGTATAGACGTTGTGATAATTCATCAATAAACGATTGAAAAATTGGTAAGTTAATATCTGCACCAACGAGGCCAACAAACTGTCCTTGTTTGATAATAGGGACCGTTAATGAAGTCATCAGCTCGCTATTGCCCAGTGTTACTTCATAAAGATAGGGTTCCATTAGACAGGGTTTTGTTTTCTCTTTCGCACATAAAAACCATTCGGCAGCGCGTACCCCAAATTCGTTAAGTGTTTCATCGTACTTTTGCGTGGCATCTTCAACCGGGGATTGTGTGATATTGCCATTCTTCTCACGAATATAATACACTTCAAAACTGCCGGCACCTTTGACGCTATGTGTGGTATTCGTCAAGTTTTGTTGATCGTTGTTATCAAAACCATTGGCTTCAAATTGCGTATAAAATGATGACAACTGTTTGTTTTTACGTAATGTTGCACTAATAAGCTGTTGAGCTTGAACTCGACTAACTCCGTCACCACCGCTGTTGCTCATTATGGCTGAGAAAGAATAAGGCACTCGATAAGCTTCATTGATAAAGGCGGCAATACGCTCACTGTATTGTGATGCTTTTGCCTTTAGTTTTTCTTCAATTTCATAATTTAAGGCTTTTTGTGTTTCATTAGCAATGTGTTGATTATTCGATTTTAGTGCTTGCCACATCGTGAGTGACAACGTGGATACAGTAACAACAAATAGCACAATGGATATCCACAGTAATTTAGAACTAATGGCATATTTTTTCATGGGTGTCCTTGATAATAAGGTAGTGAAAAACTGGTGGGCATTTTTAGAGACGTTAATTCGTCATTATCAATGACGCATTATAACAAACGAGCCTGCATATCTATTTAATAAGCCGTGTTATTCTTTTTATCGGCTCATTCTTATTTTACTTTAAGAAATTAATGATTGAAACCGTTAATTGATGAATATTTAACGTATTAGTCGGATTAGCTCTTGTATTACTTCAACTAATTTTTCTGGTTGGAATTTTTAAATAAATTCATCACAACCTATTTTCTCAACCATAGCATCATTGAAATGTAGTGGCAGCGCATTAAAGACCAAATTTATGACTGTCCTTTATTTCCGCGCTTTATTTCTATTTAGCCACGAAAAATCATTTATTTAAAATACTCAGAATGGGATACAAAAGCATCATACACAGGCTTATAAATATCAGCAGCAAAGCAGCGCGTATGAACAAATTTCTCATCTTTAAAGTATGCAGTGGAATTGAATAGGACATACTTTACCCCTTGCTTCGCTTTTACCTTGGCGGGATAGTTTTTCAAGGTTTCTTGTTGACCTAGTCGTGTCATCATGTCACAGAGAATATGATCTTCGAGCTGAAACTCGCTAGTGTGATGCCCAATATATTCTCCCTCAGTGTAACCCAGCATCTCAAGTTCTGTTGAGTTGGCATAAATAATAATTCCATCGGAATTTACGAAATGAATACCAACAGAGGCATTGTGAATCAAATCACTGATGTTTTCGAACTCTTGCGAATAATTCATACAGATATCCCTATACTTTTTGAATTAAAAGATTGAACTTCTTATTTCATGCTAATGATTTCAGTTGTATTAGTCAATCTAGGGGAGATCAATTATAAAAGTAAGTGTTAACACTTTGTAGTTATATCCTTTAAACCAAGAGTTTGAATCAAAAAACACTTAGACATACTGGCTTTTGAAAAGAGCGTGTCTATAAAACACGTTATATATCAATAAATAAAAAGCAACATTTAGACCTTTGCAAAAACTTTGCAAATCAGAGCCAATGCTACCACTTACCGTTACATAGCCGAGTGCTCAAGCTAACTAGTAAATACTAAGCCATAATAAAACAACGGAAAAATCAACAGGTTCGACATTAACTATAATTAAGCTCAGTTTTCGTCGTTGCGAATACTTCGAATACTTGACATTTATTCGAATATTTCGAATAATGTAATCATAACTACTTAGAGAGCAACTTATGTCAAATGTAAAATCACTGCCTAGTGCCCAAGACATCGCACTGGCTAAATTAAGTAGCCAAGAGCTTTCAGCTGTTTTAGAAAGTAACGGCGAATCACAAAATATCAATGTTGTTGATAAAGAAGGTATTAGCCATGAAGTCACGATTCCTTCTAGTGCATTAAAACTGCTAATTGAAGTGCTTACTCAATTAGGGCAAGGCAACAGCGTTAATATCACCCCTATACATGCTGAATTAACAACTCAGGAAGCTGCAGACATGTTGAATATGTCTCGTCCAACGTTAATTAAGTTACTTGATAGCGATCAGATCCCGCACTTTCGAAAAGGTAACCGACGTAAGGTTGCTTTCGTCGATGTAATTTCATTTAAGACGAATCTTGATAAGCAAAGATTGTCTGCTCTCGACGAATTAAGTGCCTTAGACCAAGAATTAGGTTTGGGATATTAATGGCCTACTACACGGTAATATTAGATGCTTGTGTTATGTACCCTGCACCGTTGCGCAGTTATTTATTATACCTGACTCAAACTGGGCTTTTTAGATCGCGTTGGACAGCACAAATTCACGATGAATGGACTCGTAACTTAATCAAAAACAGACCCGACCTCGATCAAAAGAAACTGCAACGAACTAGAGACTTAATGGATGCGCATTTTCCTGATTGTCTGGTTGAGGGCTACGAACCAATAATTGACAACCTTCAATTACCAGATGT
>JABSRS010000397.1 GCA_013214885.1 Gammaproteobacteria bacterium | reverse complement strand
AGGGCTGGTATTTTTTTATATTCCAACGATTTATTGCCAATGCTTGGGAATTCGATAAAATCTTTAAAACTATGATAGCGACCACCAGCGATTAAGCCCTTATTACGTGAGATGCCCAAGTTGGATTTTAGGAGGTCTAACATGTCTTTAGGCATTTTATGATCGTAGACCAATCTCACAGGCACTGCGTTTAGGCGTTTTTTCAAGCCACTAGAGAGCTGCTCATAGAGGCTTTGATTAATTTCATTGGTTAACGACAATTCGGCGTCACGGGTCATTTTCATTGAAAAAGCACTAATATGCTCAAACTCAAAAAATCCGCTAAATATTTGAGTCAAACAATGACGAATTATATTATCCAATAAGATAACGTATTTATTATCACTGCCCTTCTCTTCAGGCAGCTGGACAAACCGTGGCACGTTACTGCTGGGGACTTCTATTAACGCATATTGACTTTGATCACCTTGGCGCATAGACACCATCAAGTAGGTGTTATCATCATTAAGGTGGTCAGCAAGTTTTAACTTGTCATGAAACACTAATGGGAAGATATGGCGTCGCAGCTTATCTTTATAATATTGGTTTAGCCATTGACCATGAAATGAAGACAATTGAGTTTCATTAATTAAATGAACATTATTATCACTCAATTGGGTCAGTAACTCACTATAAGTATGATCAAACTCAGCCTGCAATACCACGACCTTAGCCTGAATATCATCAAATAGGGTTAATGCCTGATCTTTAGCTTTCTTATTATCAGAAACCAAGACACGACGTCGGACATTGGCTACTCTTACTCGATAAAATTCATCCATATTACTCGAGTAAATCCCTAAGAATCGGAATCGCTCAAGTAATGGTACGCTTACATCTTGCGCTTCTTGTAACACCCGATGATTAAATGAAAGCCAGCTCAATTCTTTTTCCAAAAAGGTCTGCTTGGCATTATTGGTTTTCATGAACATTAATCCCTTCAACGTTAGATGCAGGGATAATAAGCATAAATTGTGACGAATTAATGACATACCAAAGCATCAACCAAAACCGCTTATTTAGTGTCAGCTGCCTGGTGCCTGGATAAAGAGAACTGGCTCCTTTAACCAACGAGTTCATCTAGCAGATTATTAGCCAAACTCGTTAAAAATTTGCCACCAAGCCCCACGATACGGGCAAACCGACTTAGCTTTTCAAAACAGCTCGCACCACTGTATCATGACAAAAAAGGAGAAAAAATGGGCAATACTACGCAAAATTTAAACTATCTATTTCAAATTGGTGCTAACTAAGGTATAACGGCGCGATGAAAGTACCTAAAAGAATACAACCACTCGTAGAAGATGGTTTAGTTGATGAAGTTATATGCCAGTTGATGAGTGGCAAAGAGGCCACCGTGTACATGGTACGCAGTGGTGATGATGTCATTTGTGCCAAGGTTTATAAAGAGGCTAATAAACGAAGCTTTAAAAAAGCAGCTCAATATCAAGAAGGCCGTAAAGGTCGCAATTCTCGACGTGCTCGCGCGATGGAGAAAGGCTCTAAGTATGGCCGTGGTCAGCAAGAAGAAGCGTGGCAAAATGCCGAAGTCGACGCGCTTAATCTGTTAACCCGAGCTGGAGTTCGCGTGCCACAAGCCTATGGATGCTACAACGGCGTTTTGCTGATGGAATTGATTACCGATGATGATGGTGATGTCGCACCTCGCTTAAATGATGTCACGATGTCTGCTGAGCAAGCCATAGAAGACTTAGAAGAGGTGATGGTATATGTTCAGCGCATGTTATGTGCTGGGGTTGTTCATGGCGATTTATCAGAGTTTAATGTTTTGGTCGATGCCTATGGTCCTGTGATCATTGATTTACCCCAAGCTGTAGATGCCTCGGCCAAAAATAATGCCAAAGCAATGCTAATTCGTGATGTTGAGAATATGACCGCTTATTACGGCCAATTTGCCCCAGAATTACTTGAGCGAAAATATGCTTTTGAAATGTGGGCACTCTATGAGAAAAGTGAATTAACACCTGAAACCGTATTAACGGGTAAGTTTGCCGAGCAAACAGCTAGCGCCGACGTTGACAGTGTATTAAAAGAAATTGAAGCAGCGTTTGAAGATTATGAAGCTAATCTTGAACGGATTAAAGATGCCGAGACTGGTGATCTTTAATCGTCTAACTCACTAGACACCTATATTAGCAACACGGATATAACCCTAATCAGTTGGTTTTGTACGGTTATATCCCGCGCCGTTGTTTAAATCAATGACCACCTTGCTCAATGCCTATATTTGGTCGATACTTGTTTAAGATGTCATATTAAGTTGGCATCATTGCCAAGCAACGTGATAGGTGGGACTTATAATGTTTTTAGCTGAAATTGTCTCTGGTGATCTAGTCGAAATCTTAGACATTTGCGATTTATCCAATCCCTTTAAAACTTCTCTATTAATCCAATTTCAGCGCGGTGAAGACTTAGCAGAACCTGAATTTATGGACAAATCAAAACTGTGCTTTCCGTCGGGCGAAGATCTGCCGAACTGCTGGCTAGATGGCCATTATCGAATAAAATAACGCTGTGCTAAATATCAAAAGGCAACTATAATTAGCAGATATAGTGCATCGACTTTCGCACTGTTGGAGGTTTATCATGTTAATGCCACAAATTACTAAATACTTAAAACAATCACACATTCATTATCAAAGCCAAAGTCATCCCTTAGCCTATACCGCACAGCAAATAGCTGAGCAAAGCAACGTCAGTGGATTGTCTTTTTGCAAAACGGTAATCGTTATTGCCGATGGCAAACTCTCAATGATTGTCATGTCCGCCCCCTATACCATCGACTTTAATGACATTGCCAAAGCACTTAATGCTAAACAAGTTAATCTTGCTTACGAGCACCAATTTAGAAACGTGTTTCCAGATTGCGAAACTGGTGCGATGCCCCCCTTCGGTAATCTATTTGATATTCCGGTGTACATGCATGATCAGTTGGCTGCGCAATCGATAATTAGTTTTAATGCGGGAAACCATCTTGAGCTACTACAAATCAAGGCAACAGACTTTATCGGGTTAGTTGAGCCAACGATAATCAGCACAGGAATTAGCACCGTTGGTACGGGCTACGAACACCAACACAGCAGGCAAGGTATGCTGCGTCATTTACTGGACCCAGAATATGATGACATTAACCGAACAAGCACAGCTTATATTTAAGCAACAGCCGTTGGACGACGATGCTCCCGAGCAACTTGAAACGTTGATCGAGCGGGCAACTGGTCGTGAGAGAGTCTATTTAATTATGTTGACTGAAGCTCTGTTCGC
>JABSRS010000396.1 GCA_013214885.1 Gammaproteobacteria bacterium | reverse complement strand
ACTTTATTAATCGATAAAGCCGATTCATTAGTAGCACTGTAAGTGGTGCGATGGTCCATGGAAATACTCCGTTATTGAAAGTTTTAATCTTGATTTGAGTTAACTATAACACAAGTTTGGCAATGTCATAATATGACATTGCCATTTATTTGTTGATTATTGCATTAATAATGTGGTGGTTGAGTAAGCGAATGTAAGCACTGACTAACGGTTGTTTTTCCAGAAGATCTATTGCGATAATAGTCTAAAGGTGAAACTTGCTCCGCCAAGTTCTGATTGGTTAACAACTATTTTGGTGTTTAATCTTTTTGCCGAGTTTTGGGCAATAGCTAAACCTAATCCTAAGCCACCAGTTTTACGGGAACGACTTTGATCTAGCCGTGAGTAAGGAATGAAAATAGTTTAAAAATCATTTTTTTGGATGCCACAGCCGTCATCTTCAATCACAATTTTAATGTTATTGTGGTATGGTTCAGCCTCAATACTGGCGCTGATATAATGGTTGTGCGGCAATGATCTATAGCATTTTTGATTAAATTCTCTGTAATTAAACGCAGGTATGCTGGTTCGCTAAATACGCTAAGATCATCACTAATATTTACTTCAATTACTGTCGTCGCTGATGAGGTAAATCTTGAAATACGGGTCGCTAAAGACTTCAACATTATTTCTTGATAATGCTGCTGGGTTGAATGAGTATTAACTTGAGAAAAAGTGATAACTTGCGAGAAAAGTTGATCGATGTCGACAATGTATTGGTCAATATTGTCGAGTAATTGCTGTTGCTCAGGTAAGTGACAATCAGTTCGAAGAATACCAGCGGCCAATTGAATGCGGCTTAACGGTGTTCTTAGTTCGTGCGGAACTGCTTGGGCAAAAATTTTGTTTTCAGTCACCGTTTCGGATAGTTGCTGCGCCATCTCATTAAAACTACTTGCCAGCTGATTTAAAGGATCTTGGATGATGATGCCAGAACCGTGAATGACTGAATGAACGGATAACACCCGACCATCGTCAAATCTGTAGGTTTCGATATTATCATCAGAGAGCCCATAATATTGGCAATTATTGCATGGCACAAGAGGGGAGGTGCTTGGCAACCAACGTATGTTAAAGGGATATAATTGAGGATCAAGTTGCCGATAATAACCCTCTTCAGCAATATTATTTTGTGCTCTGATACTCTCTAACGATTGAACTATCCAAGTGACGTCATTTAAATAATCGTTTATATCATCGCGTTCAACAAAACCATTTAGCAAAATCAGTACCAAATAGACGCTGCCACAGATGGTTAAGGTCATTGTGGTATAGAGTCGAGTAAAGAATTTTGGCAGGAATTTATTGATCAATTAAGATATAGCCTTTGTTGCGAACTGTTTTAATTAATGGTTGCTGATTAGCGTGAAGACTCAGTTTTTTGCGTAACGTTGCTATTCGCATGTCAATTGAGCGATCGGTGAAATCATAATCAATACCGCGCAGTGACAGACAACAACTTTCACGAGAGACAATTTGTCCAGCACCTTTAGCTAATATAACTAACTAGATTTTGAAGGGACCCTTATCAAATCAGCATGATGAAGATGGGTGGCGATAACAATCAGATTTATGTTTATCTTGATAAAAAAAATGCGGTGGCAGGAAAATCCGATGAACATGATGGCTATGCGATTATCGGTTTCGATTTAGCGGAGTTTACCCCGCTAAATAAACTTAGCCTGTGTGTCGGTAAAATCAAGAATTTGGCAAGTAAGGTTGACGCTTGCTATCGTGCTGCAGCGATCAAGATGGAAGATATTGTTGGTGACACGACATACTCTGGTACGGTAAAAAAGATGGCGCAGACGGAATTTATAATATTAATGTTGAGATTAATGAATCAATGATTAGCCACTGTAATCTAAATATTGTGCTCGAGGGCTCCAATAAAGGTTACATATCTGGCGATCTTGGTACTGGCTCATATATTGCGGTTAAAGCAATGATTGAAAATATTCCTGAGGTTGATACCTTAGTGCTAAAAAATATGCCAGGTTCACTTAACATGCATAGCGGACGGCTTATTAGGGGGATATTCTTGGTGTTGTGAAAAGGGGGCGGCTGATAAACTAGCAAAAGATGATCCTGGACATGAAGCACAATTAACCTATTTCAGAGAGATATTAGGAGCTAAGATCGGTCCTGACTTTTATTTTTTCACTATCAATGCTGCAACTTTTGACGATGTACATTGGATGACAGCTCAGGAATTGTAAAAATATTAACTAATCACTAAATAAGATTATAAAGTAGCAGTTAACTTTCTGCTTTACCAATTCGACTAAGTAATTATTTTACTCTGAGTAATAAACTTAATCGAATTGGTTTAATGTATTGATGACAAAACGTCATGCAAGCGAAATATCTCACATTATTCATTTCTGAGCTTTTCTAGGACCATGGTCCTAGATTATTAGTTGGTAGGCTAATTAGTTCTCGATGCTGTTTAGCTGACACCAGTATTTAACATTTAGAATCTGTAACCAACAGCTAAACCAAAATTACTCACTTTGACATCGCCCATCATTAGCAATTTATTTTCAATCGATAATTCAACATGTGACCATTGATACTTCGCCCCGATAGCCCCAAAAGCGCCTAACCCTGAATCGTCCAACTTACGTTGGTCAGCGGTTGCGGTCAAAGGACCTTGTTTATTGTATTCCCAATTGTAAGATGAAGCACCAACGTTGCCATAAACAAAAATGTTTTTGGTGATAGCGTAACGACCTTGCGCTGAAGCTACTATCGCCGAATAGTCGATTGTGCCGTCAAAAAGACCCAGAGAAAGTAGCTCTTTAAAACTAATTGATGATTTTATGTAACGCGCATCGAACGCAAAGGTATCATTTATTTGATATCGATAGCCAAACTCATTGGCCGCGCCATCATCAACATCTTTAGTCTCATTTTTGCGCGAAAATGTCATATCAGATAAAGCGGCGCCATAAAATACAGTGTGTGGACTGTCGATGGTCAGCGGCTCAGCGGCTAAAACTGGAATTGAAAATGTTAATGCTAGGGGTAACATAAATTTATACTTCATTAGACTCTCTATTTTAGTTGGTGGTTAAATTTTTAACGATTTTACTACAGTGATGCACTCCGTTAGGTAAGGCTTTGTAAGCACCAACTTTGGCTACAAAGACTTACGACGCTACGATGCTACGTTGTTAGTTGAGATATCGAACAACTAAATTGGAACAGCCATTTTTCACTGGCAATATTTACGGCTATGTATTAAATTAAGTGTGATTTTCGCATTATAACATTGGAAGTTTCAGCAATTGATTG
>JABSRS010000395.1 GCA_013214885.1 Gammaproteobacteria bacterium | reverse complement strand
GTGGAGGGGTATTATTTGAAGCCACGCAACTTATCTAATAAGACGTTACCTGTGGTGATATACAATAGAGGTGGTAATGCAGGGTTTGGCTATGTTGTATTTGGTAAAAAACTACAATTAATCTCAGATATTGCGATGGCAGGATACGTAGTTATTGGAAGTCAATATCGAGGGGCTAGTTCTCGCTTTATATCTAATAATGGACAAGATGAATTTGGCGGTAATGATATCAATGATGTTCTTAAACTGATTGAAATAGCAAAAGAAATACCTGAAGCAGATACAAGTAACATCGGTATGGTTGGCTGGAGCAGAGGTGCTATGCAATCTTACATTGCATCTAAATCAATTCCTTCGTTAAAAACCTTAATTGCTATTGCTGGCAATAGTGACACAGAAAAAGCATTAGTTTGGCGACCTAAAATGGAAAAAGTATACCAAGCTAGAGTACCAAACTTTGCAAAAAATAGATCTTCTGAGTTAGCGTCAAGATCCGTCAGTAAATGGTTAGATAAAATCCCTTCAACTATGTCTATTTTACTCCTTCACGGTGATAACGATAAGCGAGTAAATGTAGAACAATCTATGTCTTTAGCTGCTCAATTAGAAGTAAGTAAACACCCTCACAAATTAGTTATTTATCCAAATGATAATCATGGACTGGTGCGGCATCGTAAAGAAATGACTCGGGAAATAACATCATGGTTAAAAAACAACTTATCGAGTTAAAGCGTTCAATCAATGGGGTCCAATCAATGTGGTCAGATCAACTTGATTTGATAGTCCCCATACCAAACCTAATCCATAAACCAACACTGACAGGATTTACGGCGTGCAGAGCGTGGTCAATTGGCTTTCCTTATGCTCCGAAAAACCAAATGCTCCATAGCCTTTTTTTTGTCCGAGTTATTTGTTAACGTAAAGTAATGAGGGAACTGACACAGCAAGGTAAGCAAGCTTCAATGAGCAATAATGAGCAACCAAACAAACATAAAATAGCATTATTACTCAGTGGTGGTGGCGCGCGCGGTGCTTATCAAATCGGAGTTTTAAAGGCGATTGCTAGCTTTTATCCTCGAAATCATGGTTTACCATTTCGAATCTTGTGTGGCACATCAGCTGGTGCGATGAATACAACAGCACTTGGTTGCTACGCTTCTAGTTTCCATTTGGGGGTAAAAAAATTAGATTGGATTTGGCGTAATATGCAAACCAATAAAATTTATCGCTCTGATTTTTTACACGTTAGTCGCTTTATGTTTAATAACGTCACTAAATGGATGCGCAGTGACTTAAACCGTAATCGCCCTACTTCATTGTTAGATAACCAACCATTGCGCCAATTATTGGCTCAGGTCATTCCCTTTTCGAGACTAGAACGCAACATTGCTCAAGGCTATTTACATGCATTATCCATCACCGCGTCAAGCTATCAGACGGGTAATTCGATGTCCTTCTTTCAGGGGCACCCATCAATCGAGGATTGGTGCCGCTCTAAACGAGAAAGCTTAAGGGGAACATTACATTTCGATCATTTGATGGCATCAGCTGCTATCCCTTTGCTATTTCCAGCCATTGAAGTGAGGCAATCATATTATGGCGATGGTTCAATCCATCAACTTTCACCATTGAGTACCCCGATCCATTTAGGGGCTGAAAAAATCCTGTGTATTGGTTTAGACTCACCGCATGACAAGACTAGTCATCCACAATTGCGACATCCACCAGCGTCAACGATTGCAGGACACTTACTAGACAGTGTGTTTAGCGACACCTTAATATCGGATATTGAGCGTTCCAACAGAGTAAACGACACCCTTAAATTAATTCCTCAAGCGGATAAACAACACTTGAAATTGCGTCACATTGAGACCTTATTAATCAATCCAAGTGTCGATATCGATCATCTCGCGTTAAAACACTATTCCACCATGCCACGAGCTATTCAACTGCTGTTAAAATCTATTGGCGTCGATCGCCATAGTGATTCGAGTTTAATCAGTTACTTGCTCTTTGAAAAAGAGTATTGCAGCGAATTGATCGCCGTTGGTTATAAAGATGGTTTAGCCCAAAAAGAACAATTGCTTAACTTTCTGGAAATCATCGAGTTTAAACGCCGGCTTAACCATTAAGCAAGTAGCCCGATGCTCGCTCGACCCGTCGTGGCTTACCACAGAGAATTAAGACATCGTGGGCAGCAATAACAAACGAATCATCAGGACTGGAAAACTCTTCATTGGCTCGGCGAATACCACGCAACTCGACCCGTAATCGCGTTAGGGGTAACTCTTCGATACGTTTACCGACCACATAAGCATTATTTGGTAGTGCAACCGCATGAAGCTGCTCAAGGTCAACATCCATCGCGTGAGAAGACTCATCACCATGGAAGAATCCATGCATGAAATGATAATGACTTTTACGTTCTATTTGAATCCGCTTCAATACCCGACTCATTGGTACGCCTGACATAAATAGCACTTGAGAAACCAGCATTAAACTACCTTCGAGGCTCTCTGGTACTACTGCTGCCGCGCCAGCGGCTTTAAACTCAGACATTTCACTGTCATCACGTGTTCTAATTAATACCCGCACGTCAGGCGCAATATCTTGGCACACGCTTAATACCTGCATGCTGGCATGTGAATCGTTAAAAGTGATGATCACTAATTTGGCTTTGCTGATCGCTAAATTTCTTAAAATGTCGCGATTTCTGCCATCACCAAATAATACATTCTCGCCCCCTGACATCGCCTCTTGGATCCGCACGGGATCACGTTCAATAGCGACATAAGGGATGGCTTCGGTTTTCAAAAATCGCGCGATGGTTTGCCCGACCCGACCAAAGCCACAAATGACAACATGCTCACTACTATCGGCATAATGATCTATTTTAGGCACCGCTACCGTTAATAATTCATCATTTGAAATTAAATATTTAGCGGCTTTATCGGCATAGTTCATTAACAACGGGGTCAGTGCCATGCTCAACACCCCAAGCGCAATAATTAACGAGACAGTCGTATCGGGTAATACATCATTTTGTTGAGCCAATGACAGTACCACAAAGCCAAAC
>JABSRS010000394.1 GCA_013214885.1 Gammaproteobacteria bacterium | reverse complement strand
ACAGATAATTAGTTTGGCGAATTGACCTGATATACCGTAATATGTGATTTTTTATTGTGGCGTTCATTCAACATGAAAAACTCGTTATTAATCACATTACTTGGCTCCTTAGCATTTTCATCGTTAGCTCATGGTCAAATTGAGCTTAAAGATGTCACTCAAGATATTACTTTTTTAGCCTCAGATGATTTAAAAGGTCGCCAGACCTTCACTGCTGGCATTGACAATGCTGGGCAGTATATTGCAACCAGCTTTAAACAAGCGGGTTTGGTGCCATTATCTGGCTTAGACAGTTTTCATCAATCATTTTCGTTATATTCGATAGTCCCACGTTCGAATAATATTATCCTTAATGGCACGAAAATCACCTCAGATAATGTGATGACGATTAGTTCGTTTGAGAGCCTAAAATGGAATAACACCGATGGCGTAAACGTTCGTTATATTCGGGCTGAAGATAAGTTTTCCAAAGTGATGGCGCAGGCCAATAGCGTTAATGGAGATAGCTTAATTATTGTTGCGCCAATCCACCAAGAATCATTTACCCGTTATAAAAAACATTTTGATCGCGGTTTAAATAAACTAGCGAGCAATGCAGGTGCTTCCGCGGTCGTTGTGTTATCAGATATTGAGCAACTAAACCAGTTTGATCTATCAGTCACCAATGATATTAAACAGCAAGCATTAGCCAACATTGTCGGTGTTCTGCCAGGCAGCAGCAAAGCTGATGAAATTATATTGTATTCAGCGCATTACGATCATTTGGGACAAGACTCCTCATTAAAAGGTGACACCATATATAATGGGGCTGACGATGATGCCTCGGGTACCTCGGCTATTATGGCTCTTGCTAAGCATTTTTCACAACAAGGCAATAACGCCAGAACATTAATGTTTGTTGCCTTTACCGCCGAAGAAATCGGAGGGTTTGGTTCGCAATATTTTTCGAATAAGCTTAATCCTGCCAGTATTACCGCAATGATCAATATCGAAATGATTGGTAAACCTTCTAAATTTGGTGCTGGTACTTTTTGGATGACAGGTTTTGAACGCTCTGATCTTGGGGCTATCTTAAATCGAAATTTAGCGACTATTTCACAGCAGGTTTATCCTGATCCATACCCTAAGCAAAAGCTTTTCTATCGCTCTGACAATGCGACTTTAGCGCGCCTAGGAGTTCCTGCTCATAGTGTCTCTAGTACTCAGTTAGACCAAGATAAGCATTATCATAATGTGTCAGATGACATTAACAGCTTGGATCTAGTATCGATGACCAAGGTTATTAATGCTATTGCTGTCGCGAGTGAAAGTTTGGTTAATGGTAAAGATGCACCAAGTCGGCTTGATGCTTCAAAAGTGAAAAAAGCTGGTACCATTTTTTAGTGATTTTTTTAGTGAAATTTTTAATGAATATTGTTGAGGGAATGTTGTGAGTTCAAATCGTCGAGCTATTTTATTGGCTATATCTGGAATTTCAGTGATTTTTGGTTTGATGTTGTTGAGTCAAGCCGGCTATTTTGTGATCCGTTATTTCGCGTTAGGGGTCGCATTAGAACCTGAACAATTATTTAGCATGTGGTTAGGTTTTTGGCGTGGATTCTGGTTAATTAGCTCTGCTATTTTGATTCACTTTAGGATTAAGGAAATATTTAAATCGCGCAAAATATCATTATTTATAATGATAAGTGTCGGGTTGACCGGTTACAGTTTTTTAAATATCTAGTGAAAATTGTGCCTTTATGTTGATAAATGATGTGAAAAGAACGGTTAGATGATACAAACGTCAAATTTTAAGCGTACAACTGTATACATAATCGTTCGCTTTAATCATAATAGCGCGATTATTTTGTCGTAAGTATTTTAGGAATATCAATGATAGCGTTTTTTCGAGTAATTTTATTAGTCCCTATTATTATTTTAGTGTGCGTATTGGGGTGTTTGTTTTGTTTGATTCGTCCATTTCACCGCAATAATACGTTCGTTATCGCAGGTACACTTAGTAAGTTAGCCCCACTATTTGGGATTAAATTGATTGTTCGCGTTCCTAAAGGAATCGAGTATGTGCCGAAGGTGTTTATTGGTAATCACCAAAATACCTATGATGTGATTACCATTTCTGGTGCGGTGCTAGAAGGCACGGTAAGTGTCGGTAAAAAAAGCCTTAAATGGGTTCCTTTTTTTGGCCAACTTTATTGGCTGTCGGGCAATATTATGATTGACCGTAAAAACAAATCGAAAGCGATGGGCACCATCAATCAAACCGCTGATCGGATGGTTAAAGACAAGCTATCGATTTGGATGTTTCCTGAGGGCACGCGTAATAAGGGTGGTGGGATGTTACCTTTCAAAACTGGTGCATTTCACACAGCAGTTCAAGCCAGAGTTGCAATCGTCCCTGTGGTGCTCAGTACCACTAGTTCATTTAGATTGAACAAATGGAATAACGGTTATGCGATTGCTGAAATGTTGGATCCTATCTCTACCCTTGAATATGACCGCTCAAACGTCCGTGAGCTAGCCGTTTATAGCCATAAAATAATGACTGAAAAACAAGTGAAACTAGATCAAGAAGTGAAAGAACTTAATAAATCTTAACTAATTTCGATAATTTGATTATAATAGACTCGTTGTTTACAGAAGAGAAAAATTATGTCCGTTGAAAAAGAAATTGAACATCAACAAATCGAAAACCGTGAAATAGTTGATGCTTTATTAGCAGATGGCAGTGAGCCTAAAGCGATCTATCCCATTGAGCACCACATGTCGTGCGCCAACTTTGATACTTTAGAAAAAGCAGCGGTTGATGCTTTTAAACTAGGATTTGAAGTGACCGACGCTGAAGAGTTAGAGCTTGATGATGGCGCTATTATCTTCTGTTTCGATGCCACAGTAGATCATGAGTTGAGTGTTGAACGACTTGATAAAGACACTGAAGCGTTAATTCGTATTGCGCAAAAAAATAAAGTTCAATACGATGGCTGGGGTACTTATTTTATGGATGAAAACGGCCCAGTTTTTGACGAAGATGAATTTGAAGAAGACGAAGAGTAACCTTCGCCTTTTGTGATAAAAATGAATAATAGTCTCAGGTAATGGAGGTGAACTAATATCCTCACCTGTTAATGCGATTAACTCATCAATATCAATGACTTTTCTTTTGTGAACGAATAACCCTCTGAGATTGGCAATGGCATGCACCGTAGAGCCACACACAAAACGTTGCTCAATATAAAAATACTTATGATCCCAACCAACCATTTTGCTGTGAATTTCGCACTGTTGCCACGGCTTAATGTCCTTAATAAAAGTTATTTCAGTTGAACTGACAATCGGCAGCCATTTTCTTTTAGCTAACTTGCCAAATAAT
>JABSRS010000393.1 GCA_013214885.1 Gammaproteobacteria bacterium | reverse complement strand
GAGCCCTTGATAATGCAGATTTATTGCAGCAATTATTTGAACATGACAAGGTGCTACCAAAATTGTCAGACGCTGATATGGAATCGCTGACTATTTATCTGGCCCTCAATGCTAAAAATGTTGAGCGTGCCTTAAAAGGTAAAGAGCCAGAGTTTGAGCCGCCAGCAAAAAAGACCACTAAAACCACTAAAAATAATGTCGCAGCGATTAGCGCCGTTAGTTAATATTTAAGTTGACCGAGCATCATAAAGCATGAGTAGTAATTTAAAATCAGAATTGTGTGCACCAGAACTGGTGATTAAACACTGTCAGAAATGGGTTGAATCAATCATTGTGCGCTTTAATATCTGTCCGTTTGCCAAGGCCGAGTTACAGCAACAAACGATTGATTACCATGTTGTAGCAACAGGTAGTTTTGAGAGTTACGTTGCAGCGTTAATGGCGCAGTGCCAATTGCTTGATACTAACCAAAGCATTTCTACCTCATTGGTGATCTATCCTGATCCACAACTCGATTTTCACTGCTACCTTGAATTACTGTCAATAAGCGAACAAGTCATGACTGATGCTGGCTACGACGGCATCTACCAATTAGCGAGCTTTCATCCAGATTATTGTTTTGGCGGCGCTAGTGATGACGCCGCAGCTAATTACACCAATCGTGCGCCTTATCCTGTGCTGCATCTAATTCGCGAAGCGCAAATTACCCAAGTACTTGCTGATTTTTTAAAGCCAGAACAAATTCCGCACCGAAATATTGAGTTCACCAGACGTAAAGGCTTCGATAAAATGGCTGAAGCGTTAGCTGATTGCTATAAGTTGAAGTAATAAAGTTGAAGTTTGGTTTGAATAGCGTAGGATCTTGGCGATATTAATTTTGTTATATTTTAAGTAATTTTAGGAATGTTTATGAAAGCTCAACTAAGCCAAATGTTTAGCATGCAAGACAAGCTAAACGCTGCAATCAATGCAGGTTGGATCACCGACGATAGTCAAGACTGGTTTACTGCTGTACTAGTTGAAGGCGCAGAAATGGTCGATCATTACGGTTGGAAATGGTGGAAACACCAAACACCTGATATTGCACAGGTTCAATTGGAATTAGTCGATATTTGGCATTTCTTGATGAGTGCAGAAATCAGAAACTACCCAGAAATGAATATTGAACAAGCGATTGAAGCATCGGTAGCTAAGTGGCAGCAAGCGTTTGAGCAGCCAAGTGAAAAAAAAGCCTTCCTAGGTTTGGCTAAAAAATTAGTAGGCAAAGCGGCGATTGACGAAATGCCATACCGTGAATTTTGTTTATTAATGACCAGCGTTGATTTCGATTTTGCTGACTTATACAAATGGTACATCGGCAAAAACGTTCTTAACTACTTCCGTCAAGATCACGGCTACAAAGATGGCAGCTACATTAAAGTATGGCAAGGACGCGAAGATAACGAATATTTAGCTGACGCGCTAAATGAACTGAGCTGTGACGAGTCACTTGGCGATAACGTTTATCAATTTCTGAAAAAGTCATACCCACAATCGGCTTAATCACTATTTACTATCATCAATAGTGAAAATAAAACCGCAATCATCAATAGTTGCGGTTTTTTGGTTTTTCTAATACTAATTCCTTAGGGTTATCAACCGATATCATGACAAGAAAAATATTAAAATTGAATATAAAAAGAACCACAGTATCGCCACCAGTAGTTGAAGTTGCCAAGGATCTACCTCAAGTTGATCCTCAAAAAAGTTTTGCAAATGGTGTAGCGATCAATCCTTATCAGTGTATTCGGCTAGAATTAGGTTCTCAAGAGCTCTCGATGCGAGCGATGGATTTGTTGACGCCAATCGGACTGGGGCAGCGAGGTTTGATAGTTGCTCCGCCAGGTTCCGGAAAAACGACTATTTTAAAACATATTTGCCAGGCGGTGGGGCAAGCTTATCCCGAGATAAAGCTTTATGCGTTACTGATTGATGAGCGTCCAGAAGAAGTGACGGATTTTAAACGCAGCGTGCCAGCTCAAGTACACGCCTCATCCACGGATCAAAGTTATGACCATCACGTCCGTGTTGCTAATGACCTCCTTAAGATCGCTCGCCAGGAAGCTGGCGAAGGTCACGATGTCATGATAGTCATTGATTCGCTCACCAGGCTTTCACGAGTATATAATGCAAATCAAAAGAGCAGCGGTCGTACCATGTCGGGCGGGCTTGACGCTAGGGCTTTGGAGATCCCACGAAAACTGTTTGGTGCGGCTAGAAAGATTGAGAATGGTGGATCGCTTACCATTCTAGCGACAATTCTCGTTGATACTGGCAGCCGAATGGATCAGGTGATATTTGAGGAGTTCAAGGGCACGGGTAATATGGAATTGGTTTTATCACGTGAGGCTGCAAATCAGCGGGTTTTTCCCGCCGTGGATATTGCTAAAAGTAGCACCCGCCGTGAAGAGCTTCTACTAAATCCGAAAGAGCTCGGCAATGTAAGAGCTTTACGAAGGGCACTGACCAGCCTTAAACCTGTAGAGGGTGCTAAAATACTGGTTGAGTTACTTGAGAATTACCCAACCAATGCTGAGCTGTTGAACCGTTAGTCGGCAAAAACACCACATATCGAGGTTGATATGAAGCGAGTTACTGTTTACGCAATGAAATTAATGCCAACAAACGGTCCATATTTATAGACTCTTTGTTTTGGTAAGCTACACTACGCATAATTCGTCAAGACACCCAATAATGAGGTGTTATAAAATAGGTAAACTCAATGAGCTCAGCGTTAAAAGACCAGCAAGAAACTATCTTACAATACTTAGGTACCACGCATTACATCGATGATAATGCTCCAAAAGCGCAAGAGAAGCGAGCAGCTAAGTATAAGATTGGTAAAGCTTGCAACAAAGCTAGAGAGATCCTTTGTAGTGATGAAGCTTTTCTTGACTGGGTTTGGTCAAACATTATTGCTGAATGTTCAACGGCTATTGAAGAAGTGACGCCTAATACGCTGATTTCTTGGCGTATGCTGCCTAAATTTGGCACATTAGAGCAATGTGAAATAGTTGGTTTTACACATATTTCGAAGCTACTGCTCGATAAAAACTCAGGCATGAAAGCTTAAGTGTTAGAGATTATTGCCAATAATGATCCTGAAACGGCGAAGAAGTTAATCAAGACGGTACTTAAACCAGCTATTGATTTCACGTCAATTGTAGCCAACAAACAGAGCCTGGCTGATACCGTTGAAAAGGCTGATAAGTTATCAAAAGATGCGCTAGTTGCTTTAGTTAAAGCAATGCATCAACAAATGACTAAGTAAAAAAGACCCTAATTCTGAAATTATTGATTTTTTAGTCAATGAGATCAAAAATCCGATGATTGC
>JABSRS010000392.1 GCA_013214885.1 Gammaproteobacteria bacterium | reverse complement strand
GTCCAACATCGCAGTCTATTATTTTGCTTATGGTTTCAGCAACACTACTCGGTTGCATGGTCGGTGCATTAAGTATGTACTGGTGGTTAAAGTAGCTTTTTAAGATAGCTTTTCAAAATAGGCATCCACTTGTGATTGGTGGTTAAATTCAATCACCTTTACGCCGTCAGCTTCAATTTTCTTTAGTAATATTGCATAATTTTTTCGTTTTTGATGGTATGTCTTTAGGACCCATAAAATGATTGAATCGCGACTTAAAAACGTTTGCCTAAATGATTCGACATTGCCCGCGAAAAGTTGTTTTTTGGTCGCTGAACGGATAATCGAGCGAGAGATTGAACGGTATAACACTAAGCTAAAAGAGTGATTTAGCCATATGATAGTCGTCGCTCGAGGCCACACAATATCACGAGTAACCGAATAATTTCCATCGACGATCCAAGCATTTGAAGAGGTCGCTTTAGTCACTAACTCTCGAAATTCTTGATCAGGGCGTTCGACCCAATTAGGCAGCCAATGCAATTGATCTAATTCGATATATTCAAGAGCTGTTGTTCTCGCTAAATGCTGAGAAAAAGTAGATTTGCCACTGCAACTGGAACCAATGACCACTACGCGTTTCATATGTTTACTCATTATTAAGCTTTAATAAACGGGTGATGATCAAGGCTGTTATACATTTTTGGGTCCAAACATAATGATGGCCATGCCAAGTAACGCCACTGAGCCACCGACAATGTCCCAGATTGTTGGTTTCACGCCATCAATAACCCAAAGCCATAATATTGCGACAAAAATGTATACACCGCCATATGCGGCATAAACACGGCCCGTGGCAGCTGGGTGAAGCGTTAGTAGCCAAGCGAACAATGCAAGACTGGCAGTTGCGGGGATCAGCAGCAATATGCTTTTATCTTGCTTAAGCCAAAGGTAGGGTAAATAACATCCTACAATTTCAGCTATCGCCGTAATCGCAAAAAGCGCGATTGTTTTAAACTCAAACATCAGATCCCTTGGTGGGTGAAAAAGTCACTTAACGTCACATTATTACTATTTGAAATTGACATTCAACACTCCTGAATCTTTTAGTTGTTCTTCAAGTCTCGTTAATCTTTAAATTTAAGGATGCTTAATAATGTATTGGCGATTAAGAGGGTTGAAAAAGGGAGCTTGAGTGCTGTTTTACCCCCAATAATCTTGAGGGCATTCTATCAATTTAAAGCTTTAGGTTAAAATAGCAGATTAAAGCTTCATTACTGGGACCACGTCGGGCAAGATAAGTTTGCCTGCGGTTTTTTCAATAATTTCTTCAACGCTAACACCAGGTGCACGCTCAAGCAGGTGAAATGCACCGTCTTTTATTTCAAGTACTGCCAAGTCGGTAACAACTTTCTTGATACACTGAGCACCTGTTAATGGCAGGGTACAGGCATCGAGGATTTTTGAGTTACCTTTTTTGTCAGCGTGCATCATGGTGACCACGATGTTTTCTGCGCCAGCAACTAAGTCCATTGCGCCGCCCATGCCTTTGATTAGCTTGCCAGGGATCATCCACGAGGCAATATTACCGCTAACATCGACTTCGAACGCGCCTAGGACGGTTAAATCAACATGACCACCACGGATCATCGCAAAACTTTCCGCCGATGAAAATAGCGAGGCACCCTTTGCCATGGTCACTGTTTGCTTACCAGCGTTTATTAAGTCAGCATCAACGTTTTCTTCGGTTGGGAATTCGCCCATTCCCAGTAAGCCATTTTCCGATTGCAGCATCACTTCGATACCTTCTGGAATGTAGTTAGCCACTAGAGTTGGAATACCGATGCCTAAGTTAACGTAGTAGCCGTCTTTAAGTTCTTGGGCAATCCGCTGTGCAATTTGTTCTCTTGATACTGCCATGATTAACGTGCCTTAACTGTACGTTGCTCAATCCGTTTTTCGAAAGTGCCTTTAATGACACGATTAACATAAATACCAGGGGTATGAATGTGGTGCGGGTCGAGTTCGCCAGCTTCAACAATTTCTTCTACTTCAACCACGGTAATTTTACCAGCGGTTGCCATCATCGGGTTAAAGTTCATCGCGGTGTTGCGATAAACTAAGTTGCCCATGGTATCGGCTTTCCAGGCTTTAATTAATGCAAAGTCAGCGGTAAGAGACGGTTCAAGAATATAATGGCGACCATCAATTTCACGGGTTTCTTTGCCTTCGGCGATTGGCGTACCATAACCTGTGGCGGTGAAAAAGGCAGGAATACCGGCGCCGCCAGCACGAATTTTCTCGGCTAAGGTTCCTTGTGGCGTTAATACAACTTCAAGTTCACCCGAGAGCATTTGCTTTTCGAATAGAGCATTTTCGCCAACATACGAGGCATAAATCTTTTTAATTTGATTTTTCTGTAATAACAAACCAAGGCCGAAATCATCAACACCAGCGTTGTTTGAAATACAAGTTAAGTCTGTAACACCTATGTCACGCATGGTGGTAATAAGGTTTTCGGGGATCCCACATAAACCAAAGCCACCGACCATTAGGGTCATGCCATCGGTAAGGCCAGCTAATGCTTCTTGATAGCTGGTGACTACTTTGTTTAAACCTGCCACTTCTCTCTCCTTAATTTGCCAATATGTTGTTTATCAGTATCATTAACTGCACCTGAGATGTCTATGATAAATCGCCAAAATAAGGCTAAAGTATAGTCACCATGGTTTTATTACCGCGTTAAGCTTGTTGCGATTTTAATGCTAATGACACCTTGGAATTAGGTGCTTTGCCTAAGGCTTGGCTGATTTCCCAGCCAGCTTTTGCGAGTAAATCAAGGTCAACACCGCTGACGATGCCAAGACCATTTAGCATGTATACTAATTCTTCGGTGGCGACATTGCCCGATGCGCCTTTAGCGTAAGGGCAACCACCAAGACCTGCTACTGCACTATCGACCACACTAACGCCGAGCTCAAGCGCGCTGTAGATATTAGCGAGTGCTTGGCCGTAAGTGTCGTGGAAGTGCACCGCCAGTTTTTCAACGGGCACTACGGTCATGACTTCTTCGATCATTGCTTTTACAGCGAGTGGGGTACCAACACCGACCGTGTCACCAAGACTGATTTCATAACAGCCCATTTGGTAGAGTTTTTGCGCCACGAACGCCACTTTTGCAGGGGCGATTTCACCATCATAGGGACAACCTAGGACACAAGAAACATAGCCGCGTACGCGTAAACCAGCCTCGGCAGCGCGGACCATTAATGGTTCGAACCGCTCAAGTGATTCATTGACGCTGCAATTAATATTTTTTTGGCTAAAGCTTTCAGAGGCGGCGCCAAACACGGCGACTTCATCAGCTCCTGCGGCAATGGCGGCCTCTAACCCTTT
>JABSRS010000391.1 GCA_013214885.1 Gammaproteobacteria bacterium | reverse complement strand
TCAGCTAACAATGATCAGTCGCCAATTGAATTTGAAAATTCCTTTAGGAAAGTGTCCGGTTGGACTTGACCAGAACATTCCGTCCATAACCAGAAACCGCGAAATCGAGGGAAGAGTAAACGCAACCAATTAAATAATCAAGTATTAATTTAGTTAGCTCATACATTTGATTTTAATGGTTTTTACGTAAGAATCTAAATTGGACACCCATAAACTTTCAGCTGCTCAACCTATCTTGCACTATGATAATTACCGAGTAAAATTGGACTCTACCCCAAAAAGATTATTAAAATAAATTCATTGAATAAGATGAGTAATTGATTTGAATTATTTAGCCCACTTATATTTTGCCCAGCCTAATGCCGATTCTCATTTTGGTAATCTGCTCGGAGACTTTGGCGGTAAGGTTCATGCTCCATTGTTATCAACGGCCGTCCAGTTAGGGTTAGAGAACCATTACTTGGTTGATCGGTTCACCGATAGCCATCTAGCAGTGAAACAAGCTAAGCGTTATTTTTCGACCCAGCGAAGACGATTTGCTGGTATTGCCTTGGACGTGCTATTTGATCATTTCCTGATACGTCATTGGGCTAGCTTCTGTGAGACACCGTTAGGGCAATTTAAACAAAATAGCTATGCCTTACTCAATGAAAACTTGACCGATATGCCTAGTATAATGCAGCTGGTAGTGACATGCATGACACAAAATGATTGGTTTAAGGAATATGAAACGATTGAAGGCATCGGTTTTGCGCTTGATAACATTGCCAAACGCATTCGCTTTACCAATCAGTTTAGCGGCAGCATTGAAGATATCCACCGCCACTATCACGAGTTAGATGCGGTATTTTTAACCTTTTTCCCTGAGCTGATTGAGCATGTAAACAAGCATGCTATTGAGACTAGGACGTTTAAATCAATATAGTTTTTTGGGATCCAGAATTACACTAATGACTAACCTGTGACTTTAAAAGGTTAAACGTCTTGCTGTGCTGGTCCTACTTGGCACAAATGCTCGATAGGTCATCAATAAAATGATCAAGTGCTCGACGTTCAATCTGCTTGATTTGTGCCTGCTGTTCTTCAGTCAGCGCGTGATACATCGTTGCAGCCCCAAAGTCGCCGAATATGATATTAGCTTGATCATCAAACAGGGTGTTATGTGCGTATAAGTCGCCATGACATACCTGATTTTCATGTAAATGCAAAAATACATCTTCCATTTGAGCAACGATTTTAGCAATTTTCTCTTTAGACAGCGTAAAGTTCGGTGGAAAGGTATCGCGGGTACAGCTCTTTAAGCATGGTGGTAGCCCTAAGTTTTTATAGTGAGGAGGGATCAAGTTCATGATTAAGGCTAAATACCCTGCTTCGTTCACTTGCGCCAACGACTGTACTAGGTTTGGATGATTGCCTACTTTCAAACATACTTGTAATTCGTCTTCAGGATAACCATCGCTAGTTACCTCGCCTTTAAAGACCTTAACCGCAATATCATCAGGAAAATCGGCTTGATGGCTATTCCAAGTAGCCTTTGAAATAACCCCAGACGCACCTTGCCCTAGTACTTGTTGTAAAGTAAAACTAGATGATGGAATTGCTGGGACGGGCACAATGCTGATATCCGACTGACTAAATGGATTACCGGCAAACGCAAACCACGCAAGTTTGGGTAAGCGCAGTAATTGGTTTGGGCACTCAATCAATCGGTTGGCTGATATACGTACTAACTCAAGATTACTAGACTGAGCCAAGGTTAGCGGTAAATGTGTTAGCAGGTTACCCGCTAATGATAATTTTTGTAGACGTGGTCGCTCGCCCAAAGTGTCAGGTAAAACTTCAATACGATTATCCGTTAGGATCAGGCAGCGTAATTTAGGTGGTAATGCGTTTACTGGAACCTGATTAATTTGGTTTGATTTAAACCCGACCATTTCTAAATTAGCGCATTGACCAAGCACTTCGGGTAATGTCACAAAGAGGTTATTTGAGGCGAAAACAATTTTAAGTTTTGTTAACTGCGCCAGCTCTGCCGGTAATGAGGTTAATTGATTGTTGGATAAATCAAGAATTTCTAAGCTATCAGCCAGTGTTAATATTTCTAATGGAAATGTAGTTAAGTTTTCAGATAAAGCTAAGCGCTTAATCCCGACTAGTTTTCCAGATTTTAGCTGAGAAAGTGTATGCAAAATGATTAATCCATGTTGAGTGTGATACCGGACAGCAAAAAGCCCGTAACTCATTGAGTTACGGGCTTTTATTTTGTTTGGTGCGTATATTGTGGGGACTCTGTTCCCCCTGTCAATTTACCCACCATTTTTTGTTGGTGCGGATGGGGGGACTTGAACCCCCACGCCCTTACGAGCACCAGCCCCTCAAGCTGGCGTGTCTACCAATTCCACCACATCCGCATATTTTTTCTAACTAAATCCGATTAGGATTTAGTTTGGTACGTCAGTACCTTAGCTTACTGGAACATCAGCGTCTTTTGCTTTTTCAATTACTTCCATAATTGGCGCAGAAAGCGTTTCGAATTCGTCAACTTGATTGGCTTTTTCAGCGGTAATGTTACCAAGGATTAAGCTAATTAAGAAAAATAGAGTTGCTAGTACACCAGTACTACGCGTCAGAAAGTTACCTGCGCCTGATGAACCAAATAACGTACCAGATGAACCGCCACCGAAAGATGCGCCCATATCGGCACCCTTACCTTGCTGGATTAAGACTAATCCGATGATAGCTAGGGCTACAAGTAAATAAATTACAATCAGTACTTCGTACATTAGTTAGTTCTCTATGCGTTTTTACAAATTGTCATAAATTTATCAGCAATTAAACTTGCTCCGCCAACTAAGGCTCCATTTATGTCATTTTGTTTAAATAATTCGGCAGCGTTTGTTTCATTAACACTACCACCATATAAAATTCTTACTCCAGCAGCGACTTCCTCATCATGTTTAGCCAGATGTTGGCGAATAAACTGATGAACTTCTTGAGCCATTGCTGGGGTTGCGCTTTTGCCTGTTCCAATTGCCCAAACAGGTTCATACGCAATAACACCGTTAGTAAACGCGGCAATAGAGCTTTGTTTAATAACCGCATCAATATCTTGTGCTATCACACCGAATGTTAGTTCTTGTTGACGCTGTTCGTCTGACTCACCCGTACATAATATAGGTGTTAAGCCAGCTTGCAAGGCAACATGATACTTATTTGCTACTAATTCAGGTGTTTCACCGTATAAGCTACGACGTTCTGAATGACCAACAATAACGAATTCACAACCTAAATCTAACAACATTGTTGTTGACACTTCACCAGTGAATGCGCCTTTTGGTTGCTCACTTACATTTTGAGCACCGACTTTTATCACGGATTTATT
>JABSRS010000390.1 GCA_013214885.1 Gammaproteobacteria bacterium | reverse complement strand
ACTTTCAATTGAAAATAATGCGACTTCAGGCATCGGCCCTAGTGCTGGTACCACCGCAATAGTCACGGTGACGGAGTAAACTAAGCGAATACGCATCGGCATATTGCGACTACCGATGGCGACCATCACCATAAACATCCCCGCGATGCGGCAATATGGCCAGATATAGCTCGCCAGCCACATCATAATATTTTCTTGGTAAAACTCCACGCTAGCTATCCAATAACCGAAGGAATTTCATTGATCAGACCAATCATAAAATCCATCATGGTTTGGGTGAACCAATGGGCCCCGATAATAAGGGTCAATAATGTCATCATGAGGCGCGGTAAAAAACTCAATGTTTGTTCGTTAATCGAGGTAGCCGCCTGAAAGACCGCCACCAATAAACCAATCAATAAGCTGGGCACCACAATCGCAGCAACAATTAGCATGATCGTAAACAAAGCTTCACGAAAAATACCAACAAAGACCTCAGGAGACATAATTTATTTCCTTATTGCGTCAGGCTCCGAGCCCAAAACTGGTGGCTAACGTACCCATCACTAACGACCAACCATCGACTAACACAAACAGCATCAGTTTAAATGGCAAGGAGACGATCATTGGCGAAAGCATCATCATGCCCATCGCCATCAGAACACTCGCCACCACTAAATCAAGTACCAGAAATGGAATAAATAGCATAAAGCCAATTTGAAACGCGGTTTTGAGTTCACTGGTAATAAAAGCAGGAACGAGAATAACAAAAGGGACGTCTTCGACTCTTTTAATATCGTCACGACCACTAATCTCTAGAAAAGTAGCGATATCTTTTTCTCGGGTCTGTGACAACATAAATTCACGAATCGGCAGTTGAGCTTGTTCAAGGGCTACTACCGTGGTTATTTGTTCATTAAGATAAGGCTGAAGTGCATTGGCATTAATTTTGTCCATCACTGGCGTCATAATAAACAAACTAAGAAATAGCGATAAGCCAATAATAATCTGATTAGACGGTGCTTGCTGTAGTCCCATTGCTTGGCGCAAAATTGACAACACAATCACGATTCGGGTAAATGAAGTCATCATAATGACAATGGCAGGAATAAAGCTTAATGCGGTCATTAACGCTAACACTTGCAGTGTTATGCTATATTCTTGTGAACCATCGGGATTGGAAACTACCGAAACAGCGGGAATGCCAAAGTCCTGCGCCAAAGCTTGTGGAGCGATAAACAAGCCAATCAACAGTAAAAGCCTAATCATGATGATCCTTTTTTCATAAATTTAATGACCGAGTTTAAGGTAATACCATCTGGCAGTTGCGCCTGTGGCGCCAGCGACTCAACTTTTTTATCTAGTCGCTCGATTAATCGAACTTGCTGGGTGGTAACACCAAGTAAATATTGTTGCTGCTCGATCTCAACAATAATTAATCGCTCTTTAGTGCCAACGGGCAGAGTGGCAATTAATTTAATCACCCCTTGACCACCGTTGCCAATGTTAAATCGTTTAGCAACCATCGCCAACGCAAAAATCAACCCAATCACAATAACTAACGAGGTCATCATATTAACGAAGTCAGGAGCACCATCTTTTGAGGCAGCATTGACCGGCGCAGCCATTAAAAAAATGGCACTGGCTAAACTTGGTTTAGCGTAATTTTTTAATACGTTCAGTTTGGCTAATAACATCTGTTAATCTAATACCGAATTTATCGTTGACAACAACTACTTCACCGTGGGCAATCAAAGTACCATTAACCAGCACATCGAGCGATTCGCCTGCTACCCGGTCAAGTTCAATCACTGATCCTTGATTTAACTGTAACAGGTTACGAATGGTAATATTCGAGCGCCCGACTTCCATCGAAATGGTCACAGGAATATCTAAAATACCATCAAGTCTGGCATCACCGGTCGATGCTAATCCACCAGAAGAGTCATCTTCAAGGTTTTCTAGCTCTACTTGGCTCGCTTCTGCTTCTTCTTGCTCAGCCAGGGCGTCAGCCCAATCATCCATATCACTCATAACTTAACTCACTATGTTTTATTTTGTTCATCAGATTTTATTTTACGTTGCAGTAATTGAAACTCTGATTTTTGACTTTCTGGTCGCGGGATCACTGAGGTAACTTTAACCCCGATATTATCATTAATCTTACCTAATTTACCGCGATAGGACGGCAAGTCTTCTACTCTAATGAGGACATCATCGGGCATATCAAATGGAATAATATCACCCGCTTTCATTTCCATAATCTGGCGTAGCGTCAATTGAACCTCACCTAAAGAGGCATCAAGTCCTATTTCAACATCCATAATTTCATCTTTAAGCGCGGCACTCCAACGCTGATCGGTGTCTTCTTTATCACTTTGAACACCAGCATCAAGCAATTCACGAATCGGTTCAAGCATTGAATATGGCAACGCGATATGAAAATCACCGCCACCGCCATCAAGCTCAATATGAAACGAACACACCACGATAACTTCAGTCGGACTGACAATATTTGCCATCGATGGGTTAACTTCGGAATCAAGGTATTCAAACTCAACATCCATCACTGGAGCCCAAGCTTCGGTATAATCTTCAAACACAATTTTTAACAGCAGTTGAATAATTCGGCGTTCGGTCGGGGTAAATTCTCGACCCTCAATTTTTGCTGGATAACGACCATCACCACCAAAGAAATTATCAACCAAGATAAACACTAAACGGGCTTCAAGCGTAATTAACGCCGTGCCTTTAAGGGGTCTAAAACGCACCATATTCAAACTAGTTGGGACAAATAATGTGTGAATGTATTCGCCAAATTTAAGCATTTGGACACCGTTGATTGAGACCTCGGTAGTACGACGCATTAAATTAAATAAGCTGATCCTTAAATGTCGCGCAAAGCGCTCATTAACCATTTCCAACGTCGGCATCCGACCTCGAACAATTCGATCTTGGGAAGAAAAGTCATACTCAGCAGCAGCAGTATCACTGCCACCGTCATCTTCATCTTCTTCAACATCATCAACGCCATGTAATAGCGCATCAATTTCATCTTGGCTTAATAGATCATTCACAAAAATTTCCTATTGCATTACAAAGCCGATAAATAAAACTCTTTCAACTACTGGATTACCCACGATAGGTTCAAGAGATTTTTGTACCGCTTCTTGTGCTTGTATTCTTAACTCATTTTTTCCAAGTCGCGTTGCTAACTTTTCAGCGTTCGAACTACTAAAAACGGTCAGTAACGTATCCTCTATTAATGGTATATGTTTGCGTGCGGCCGTATCATTGTCGGCACCACGTACTAATAACTGAACTTTAATTTGATGAAGCGATATTGATTCATGATATCATGAAGGCTGGTAAAAATATATCTAAGCCAACTGAAAAATTTCATTGAAAACTAGAAAGATG
>JABSRS010000389.1 GCA_013214885.1 Gammaproteobacteria bacterium | reverse complement strand
CCGTCACCAGAGATATTCTAAAAAATGCCAACAATCATTTACTTCGTAATATCGCAAAATTGATGCATGAAGCGGTGGCCCAGGCGCAATGTCAGCCGGATGTGATTTTTGTTACAGGGGGTAGCGCGCAATCTCCGGTGATTAGCCAACTGATTTCGAGTCAATTTGTCGATGCAAAATTAGTTATCGGAGATCACTTTGGTAGTGTAACATCGGGGCTAACTCGCTGGGCGCAGCGAATTTATCGTTAAAAGAGAGCAATATGAGTTCAACATTTAGTTACACCACCGCCTTTATGCTTGATCGAGCTCACTTCGGTGAATGCTACGATCAATCAAGAGTAAAAGACTCGAGTCTGAAACCCTACTACAAAGCAATCGCTTTGTTTGTATTTGGGGTTGTGTTGTTAATGACCACAGACAGTAATCACTATATTTCCTTTTTTGTCGTCGCGTTAGGCGTACTCGAAGCGACAAGTACCTATTATCACCGAACTTGGTGGTTGTGGCGTCAAATGCTAAGCAAAGCTTCGAATAGCGAGATCAATTTAGTGATTGACCAAGAGGGTATTACCACTAAATCTTTCCATGTAAACAATCAGATTATATGGGCCGCCGTTAGTCGCATTGATAAAACTGATCAAGGTGTGTTACTTCATCATACCAAGGGTAAAAGCTACATTTCTGATAGTTGTCTTAGTGATCAGGCGATCGAATTTATCACCAGCCATCACCACTAAACGCTGTGCTGGCTTGATTTAGTTCAGGTCAGCCATCTGTCGATCAAGATATAATGATGAGTCTATTGTTGTTTTATTTTTGTTGGATTGTGTTAATGAATTATCAAAGCCTGAGGGAATTTTCCCGTAGCTTGTTCTTTTTACTCTTCATTTTGTTTGGCCAACCTTGGCAGCTCGATATCATTGCCAAATTACAGGGGCAGGGTGATGCAACTGACGCGGCGATCATCATTTTTACTAAGATGTTACTGCCATTATTTGCGTTTGTCGGTATCACGGGTTGGCTGGTGTGGCGCTATGGTCGGATCTATTGTGGTTGGCTGTGCCCACACTTCTCGATCGTTGAGCTTATTAATGGCGTGATGTTACGCCAGTTAAATCGGGTGACGTTATGGGAGAAAGCTTCTAAAGCCAGTAATGGTAGGTTACCTAAACTGATGGTGTTTGTGGTTGCTGTGTCATTATCCTTTGTTTGGGCCGTGAGTTTGATGACGTATATCTTGCCACCACAGCAAGTTTTAGTGCAATTAGTTCACTTTGATTTAAATTTAGCACCCGCTATATTTGTAATGGCTATGTTCCCGTTAATTGTTGTTGAATCTTAAACATTTTGTTTTCATTACAATTATTCGTATCATCCATAAGCCTATGCCAACCTAAATAATTTTCTAGGTACTTCGTCACTCAAACTCTGGGCCGTGACGTGGGGTAAGATAGTCTCAAATGTGTGTTTTCCACGGTCTCTTACCGTCACAACAGGTACCCAATCTTCACTCGACCGTCCTCGTTTAGTTGCTTTTCACCCTCGTTTCCTAGGTGGACGACTTAGCGTTTTACTTCCCTTTCTGAATAGCGAAAAAATGTTTAGTCAGCTTCGATAATCCCTTCTAATTTATAAGCTTTAAGCATCGCTGGTAGCTGTAAGAACTTATGACGCCATCTGAACGAAGTTTTTAAATTAATACGACATATTGCCACTGATTCACGCAAGACTTTGCTCTCAAGCATGCACTTGTAGTAATCAAACCAACGATCTTTATAGTGTAACCACGCCGAAGGTGTTTTAGTTGTGCTATTAAAAGTCTTTAGGCAGTTTTTACACTTGTATCGCTGCATACCTCCTGTTTTTCCATGTCTATTTATGAAATTACTATGGCAGTGTGGACATTCTGGATTATCGACCAATCGCTGCTCAATTTTTTTGATAATGCGTGCGACAGGGTCATGCTCGTTAAGTGCATCGCCTAGCAATTGATTTTGCTGATCGGTTAGATGTGAAACTTGGTCAAGAAGCTTAGTAAATAAATGCGTATTCATTGCCTTCACCATTAATAACTGAGTATTTACACAGTGTAGCAACAAATTAAGGGAACAGAGCCTAAAAATAACATCAGCTGTTATTGAGAAAACCACAGGAAAAGTGACTACTGAAACACGTGGTATATTAGTTAATTAGGCTTGGATGGCAAGCTAGCTCTAGATTCAGTGAGGAGCAATTGGCAGGTAGAAAGTATGCATTGGGTACTAGATATGACGTTTAGTGTGCCCGGAGTTCAGCACTAGCAAGGACTGCTTTAATGAACCACGAGTCTACTTGAAATACATAAACATTATGGCAGGAGCTAACGTGTTTATGGCACTATCTGGTTGTGCAGATAGTTGAGTCTGAGCGGCAGTGACTTATCGTATGCTGGTAAGGTGATGTAACTCGCTGACAACGGGGAGTGAGGCGAATTCGTTACGCCAAGATGCTCTTCTAGACTAAGTATTGGACGGATGAAGAACATGAACCGATTAACCCGCATCTATGGGCTGAAACGTCGCCATTGCCTACACGAATTAACAGGCAATATGGTGCCGAAATAATGCTAAATGTATGGGCATTATTACTGATTTGATAAGTAACACGTATGCACTTATCAATGGATAAACGTCTCTATCACAATTGGGCGTTTAGGCATCATCACCTTACAGGTCGATAAGGTAAAAGACTGCGATCGGCATCCACCCCAATATGTTCGAGTTCAGGTAGGTAAACCGGGGAAGGTTTGTTTTTGAATGCTAAGGGAGTATGACCCCGATGACAAGCAAGCTGGCGGAGCGTTCGTAGTAGTCTGAGATGGGGAAAGCCCATTACATGGCGAAGGGGCGTAGTTTAATTGATTTGCGTGAGCAAATTACCTGACCTTAACGAGGTGAATACCTTTGATAATCAGCGAAATGCAACGTAAATTAGCAACATGGACAGCAACCGATAAAACGTATCGCGTCAATCGATTGTTGCGCCTAATCAGTCACCCGCATTGGCTTGACCAAGCGGCACAAGTAACACTTTCCTCAAAAGGCGCTAAAACGCCTGGTGTTGATGGACTATCGAAAATTCATTTAAAGGTGAATCTGGCTGGCTACCTTGATGAGAGACAGAATAGTTCAACGCGCCATGCTCATGGTCATGGAACCAATATGGGAAAATGATTTTCATTCATTGAGCAAGGCGTTATCTGGAGATCACAGTTGTAGTAAGATAGACAAGGTTGAACAACTCAGTCGCAAATTAAAGGGCTGGGCACAATTTTATCGACACACTGATTATACCGCTAAGGTTTACAGCAAAATTGATCGTATTGTTTTCTGGAAACTTGCCAAGTGGTTGGCTCGGAAATATC
>JABSRS010000038.1 GCA_013214885.1 Gammaproteobacteria bacterium | reverse complement strand
TCCTTCCTTTATCGCATAATAAAGAAATACGCCATGAATGGCTTCACGCACTGGATTATTGCCACGGAACGAGAATGAGACGTTCGAAACGCCACCTGACACTCCTGCATGAGGGAGGTTTTTCCGAATATAACGAGTGGCTTGAATAAAGTCGACCGCGTAGTTGTTGTGCTCATCAATCCCCGTGGCAATGGCAAAAATATTGGGATCAAAAATAATATCTTCAGGGGGAAAACCAACCTTATTGACTAATACATCATAGGCACGCTGACAAATTTCTATTTTTCGTTGATAAGTATCTGCTTGGCCATCTTCATCAAACGCCATCACGATTGCAGCAGCGCCGTAACGCTTAATTAACGTCGCGTGTTTGATGAATAGCTCTTCGCCTTCCTTTAACGAAATCGAGTTAACGATCCCTTTACCCTGAACACATTTTAGTCCCGCTTCAATGACCTCCCATTTCGAGGAATCGATCATGATTGGCACGCGACAAATATCGGGCTCAGAAGCAATTAGGTTTAAGAATTTAACCATGGCTGCTTTGGAATCAAGCATCCCTTCATCCATATTAATATCGATGATTTGAGCGCCAGCTTCCACCTGATGGGCGGCGACTTGCAGGGCGGTGGCGTAATCATCTTCTTTGATTAACCGTAAGAAACGCGCTGAGCCAGTGACATTGGTTCGCTCGCCCACATTGGTAAATAGCGAGCTTTCGTCGGTATTATAAGGCTCTAACCCTGCCAAACGACTGCGGATTGGCAATTTTGGCGGCACACGCGGCGCCAGACCCGATAATTTATCGCTAAATTGTTGAATATGCGCCGGGGTAGTACCACAACAACCACCGACAATATTTAAGAAGCCACTGTGCGCCCATTCATCAATATGTGATGACATTTCGTGAGCGCCTAGATCGTAACCACCAAATTCATTGGGCAAACCGGCATTAGGGTGCGAGCTGATATAACATTCGCAAATGCGTGATAGCTCTTCAACATACTGCCGTAGTTCATCAGGACCCAGTGCACAGTTTAAGCCGATACTAATCGGGTTAGCGTGGCGTAGCGAGTTATAAAACGCTTCAGTTGTTTGTCCTGTTAATGTTCGGCCTGAGGCATCGGTGATCGTGCCCGAAATCATAATAGGTAGCTTATAACCAAGGGTTTCAAACAATGTTTCAATCGCAAATAAACAAGCTTTGGCATTAAGAGTATCAAAAATGGTTTCAACCATTAAGATATCGGCACCACCTTCGATTAACGCTAGTGCCGATTCCGTATAAGCCTCGACCAACATGTCAAAAGTGATATTACGAAATGACGGATCGTTTACCTCGGGCGAAAGACTACAAGTACGGTTGGTTGGTCCCAATACCCCTGCAACAAAACGTGGTTGGTCTGGATTGGCCGCAGTAAACTCATCGGCAACTTTGCGAGCAAGCTGTGCCGACACTAAATTAATTTCGCGCGAGTGAGCTTCCATGCCGTAATCGGCCATCGCAATTGTGGTGGAGTTAAAAGTGTTGGTTTCAACAATGTCGGCACCAGCGGCAAAATAGGCCCGGTGAATTTCGATAATCGCAGCGGGCTGGGTTAATGACAACATGTCGTTGTTGCCTTTTACCGCTGACGGCCAATCCTTGAATTGTTGGCCGCGAAATTGCTCTTCAGAAAAATCATAAGCCTGAATCATCGTGCCCATCGCACCATCGAGGATCATAATACGATGACTCAATATCTCATCTAGTTGTGATCTTATCTGCTCGAAATGTGCTTTTTTGCTCGTCTGACTCATCTTAAAACTACCTATACAAGTGTTACTACCAGAAATTAATTTAGACGTTCAGACGTCTAGATGTTTATTGATACTACGATGCTTTGGTTTAAATTACGAGGATTAGTTTATATAAAGTTAGATAACACCATATACCACCAGTCATGCCTTGCATATATGATGTTGTTCCTCGATATATTTAATCGTTAGGCTGGTTGATAACTAACTGTGTAGGTGTTAACTTTTTGGTAATGAATGACAATCATTTACTATTTTTTTAAATTAACTATTAATAACTTGAGATTAGTATGAAATACTTTTTGTTGGTTGTACTCAGTTTTTTTATTCCCAGTGTCGAAGCCTCACAATCGCTCGAAACAACATTTGATCTCACCCGCCATTGGGTCGGTTATACTGCCGTCGCAATCTTTGTGCTGGCGTATACCTTGGTTATCCTTGAAGAAAAACTTCATTTAAGAAAATCAAAACCGGTGTTAATAAGCGCTGGGATCATCTGGATTTTAATTGCGGGCTATTATAGTTCGCAAGGCATAACTGATAGTGCACAAGTAGCAATCAGACATAATTTTCTTGAATATTCAGAGTTATTTTTCTTTTTACTGGTCGCAATGACTTATATTAACGCGATGCTCGAACGTAATGTTTTTGACGCATTGCGTGATTATCTAGTAACCAAAGGCTTTAGTTATAAATCGCTATTTTGGCTCACTGGCATCTTGGCCTTTTTTATCTCACCAGTTGCTGATAATTTAACGACCTCATTAATTATGTGCGCCGTGGTGTTAGCGGTGGGTAAAGATCAGCCCAAATTTATTGCGATTAGTTGCGTCAATATCGTGGTTGCAGCAAACGCTGGGGGGGCATTTAGTCCGTTTGGTGATATCACAACGTTAATGGTATGGCAAAAAGGGATTGTTGAGTTTTGGGACTTCTTTAATTTGTTTATTCCTTCGGTGGTGAATTATTTGGTCCCAGCGTTGATCATGCAATTTGCCGTGCCTAATGGCAAGCCTGACGCTACTGGCGATGGTATTGTGGCGATTAAAGTCGGTGGTTTAACGGTAGTCGGCTTGTTTGTGTTAACCATTGCTACCGCCGTGTCTTTTCACAACTTTTTACACTTACCGCCAGTGTTTGGGATGATGCTCGGACTTGGTTATCTCAAGGTATTTAGCTATTACCTTAAGCAATCTGCCCACTCTCTGATTGACCATTCTGATATGCCAACAACTAATAAGATTGAAGACGACTTGGATATTTTTGATAAAATAGCTAAAGCGGAGTGGGATACTCTATTTTTCTTTTATGGGATTATTATGGCGGTTGGCGGCCTTGGATTTATCGGTTATCTGGGGTTGGTTTCGCAGTTTATGTATGGTGAGTTGGGCCCAACGACGGCTAATATTCTAGTTGGCGTACTATCGGCTCTGATTGACAACATTCCAGTGATGTTTGCGGTATTAACCATGAATCCAGACATGCCACAATCACAGTGGTTACTCGTGACATTAACCGCTGGTGTTGGTGGCAGTTTACTATCGATTGGTTCGGCGGCAGGGGTGGCGTTAATGGGACAGGCCCGTGGTCATTATACCTTTATGAGTCACTTAAAATGGACCCCCGTGATAGCACTAGGCTATATCGCGAGTATTTATGTCCATTTACTAATGAGTGGCATTGAGTAACTTTAGTTAAAATACAGCCGTAGTACGGTTTCGGCGATGCAGGCAACGCGCTTGCTATTCTCGATTTCAATGCTAACTTCGCTAATTACCTCGATGCTTTTTCGCATGGGGGTAATCGCAATTAACCGGGTGCGAGCGCGCACTAGAGTGCCAGACTTAACGGGTGAAGGAAATCGCACTCGGTTTAGACCGTAATTGACCGCCATTTTAGCATTGGGGTACGGATTGCTATCAGGATTAACCGTGTCGGTTAACGTCGGGATCAGTGCCAAGGTTAGAAAACCATGAGCAATAGTGGTTTTAAAAGGGGATTCGCGTTTGGCTCGCTCTAGATCCGTGTGGATCCACTGTGCATCCCCCGTCACTTGTGCGAACTGATCAATACATGATTGGTCAACCAAATACCACTGGCCAAGAAAGGTTTGTTGCCCTAATTGCTCGATTAACTCGTCGTGCATTGCTTGGGTTTGGGCGGTCATCACTAAAGGTTTTGCTGGGGAATCTGTGGACTCATGCTTTTCGTCCTCAAATGGATTAAAGCGTGACATCCAAGGGTTGTTTAGCGTATTAGTAAAGGTGTCATTGAGCAACTGAGACCAATCTTTTATCTTTGGCTCTAGTAACGCTCTAAACTCAGCATTTGACTGTTGAAAATCCATTTGTTTTTGCTTGATAAACTCAATTACTTTCATTGTTCCCTTGTTCCCTTGTTCCTAAACAGATCCTACTTCTTGGTGAGATCCTACTATATCCATGACATCAGATCACGACATCGATGAAAAATTGTTGATCTGTGTTTAGTATTTTTTGATTGTAATTATAATTAATCGATAATAATCTGATTTTAATACATTTACTAATATTAAGGAAATCTCATGATTGGGTATGTAACGCTTGGTACTAATGATTTAACGAAAGCCGCGACCTTTTACGATCAAGTTTTTGCTCAAATGGGGGCAAAGCGCTTTATGGAAATGGAACGCTTTATTGCTTGGCAAGTGTCAGATGCCGCAGCGGGAGTTGCCTTAACTGAACCATTCGATGGCCAAAAAGCAACTGCTGGTAATGGTGTGATGGTGGCACTGTCTGTTGATGCGATTGAACAAGTTAATGCCGTTTATAATAAAGCGATTGAGCTTGGAGCAACCTGCGAAGGTAAACCAGGATTTAGGCCCGATTTACCTGGTTTTTACGCTGGATACTTTAGAGATCTCGATGGCAACAAACTCAATGCCTTTTGTTTTTGTGCCCCTGAGTAATTAATGTTTATGCGCTAGGTTTAACTAGCGCACTTATAAGCATTAGCTGTTGATAAATTTATGATAGCCATGTCTGGCCTTTTCAACTAACACATAGTTAATCGGCACCATAATTAAGGTAATCAGTGTGGCGAAAATTATTCCAAAAGCCAGTGAAACCGCCATTGGAATTAAAAACTGTGCTTGAGTCGATTTTTCAAACAACAATGGCATTAACCCAATAAAGGTCGTTAATGAGGTTAACATTACGGGTCTAAAACGGGCTGTTCCTGCATTTAATACCGCTTCAGTTAAGGTCATCTTGCCACTTTTATAATGGGTATTGATGTAATCAACTAACACCAAAGAGTCATTAATCACCACGCCCACCAGAGCCATCATTCCCATTAAGCTCAATATGGTTAAATTCATCCCCATGATCCAATGACCAGCCACTGCACCAATCACCCCAAAAGGAATAACCGACATCACGATCAATGGCTGCAAATAAGACTTAAAAGGAATGGCCAGCAAACCATAAATGACAAATAACATCACCAGCAGCCCAATCGACATCGAGCTAAATGACTCTCGTTGTTCGCGCGCTTCACCTTCAAACTTATAATGAATACTTGGATACTGGCTTAATAAATCGTCAATATATTCGCGTAAATCTGCTTGAATTAGCCCCATATTAGCTTGAGATTTAATCGCATCACTGGACACTTTAATCGTTCTAAAGCGATCAATGCGAATAATCGAACTGGGGGCCTTGCCTGGCACAAACTTAGCCAGTTGATTTAGTGGAACCTTTAAGCCTTCTGGTGTTTGGATCCGCAGATCTTGCAAGCCTGCAATCGACTGGCGCTGCGCTTTTGGTAACTTAAGCATCACGCGCACATCGTCGCGTCCGCGCTGAATACGTTGCACTTGGATCCCAAAGTAAGCACTGCGAATTTGGCTCAAAACCTCGTTGCGAGTCAATCCTAACGCATAAGCGGTATTATTAAGCTCAATTTGGATTTCTTCTTTGCCATCGGATAAAGAGTCAGTAATATCATATAACGCAGGGTAGAGGGCTAAGCGCTCTTTGACTTTATCGGCGACTTCGCTCAATGTTTTAAAATCAGTACCATAAAACTGAATATCAATCGGATCCGAGGTTCTGCCAATTTCAGCGCGATAAGTGAGGGTTTGCGCCCCAGGTACTGGACCAATCAATGCCCGCCACTCTTTGATTAACTGACTACTACTCACTTGCAGGTCTCGCTGCTCCGGCGGCACAATTTCAAACATCACCCGACCGTAGTGCGAGCCTGATGAACGACCGCTGCTACCCGTGACCGAGTTAATGTCGAGGATTAAATCGATCCCTTCTTGTTGATAATATTTATTCTTCAAGGTAAATGCTGCCTTGGTCATTTTCTGAATGTATTTATCGGTAACCGCGTAAGGCGTTCCAGCAGGCATCGCTAAAGAGGCCCGCGCCACTTCACTTTCAACCCGCGGCATAAATGTAAACTTCATCCAACCGCTACTTATTAATGCAGCAACAATCAATAACATCCCAGCAAAGGTGAACATAGTGGTGCGTTTGTTGTTAAGGGCTTTCGCTAACATCGGCTGATAATATTTTAAAATCGAGCGCTCAAAACCATCGGCAAAACGTTGTTGAAAAACGGTAAAACGATTTGGTTTCTCATTAGTTTGGCGCAACTTTAAGTGCTTCAAATGCGCTGGCAGCACAAATTTAGACTCAATTAACGAAAATAATAGAATAGGAATAACCACAATCGGAATTTGAGCAAACACATCACTACGACGCCCCTCGATAAAGGCTAGTGGCATAAATGCCGCTATGGTGGTTAAAATACCAAAAGTTACTGGGACGGCGACTTCTTGGGTGCCTTTAATGGCGGCTTGTAATCCAGTTTCACTTTTATTGAGATGGCAATAGATATTCTCGCCAGTGACAATAGCGTCATCGACCACAATACCAAGCACCAATATAAAGGCAAATAAACTAAATATATTGAGTGTCACGCCAAAGAATGGCATCACAAAGAACGCGCCCATAAAGCTCACAGGAATGCCAATAAAGACCCATAATGCAACGGCAGGGCGTAAAAACAGCGTTAATAACAACAATACCAATACCCCACCTTGCAATGCATTAGTGAGTAAGGTATTTAAGCGGTTTTTGACAATAACCGAACTGTCACGCCAATAGGTTAGCTCGATACCGATTGGCATACTCTGTTGTTTGTCCTCTAAGTAAGCTTTTACTTTACCGGCCACATCAATCGCACTTTGATTGCCAATTCGGTAAACATCGACAAATGCTGCGGTATTGCCATTGAACCTACTTGAGAAATCGCTATCTTCAAAACCATCAAATACCGTCGCAATATCCTTTAGCTGTAATAAACTACCGTCTTGCTGGGTCAAAATAATGATCTGTTCAAACTCATCTTGACGATAAGCTTGGCCCGATGAACGAATTAAAATATCGCCACCGTTAGTGCGCAAATTACCCGATGAAAGATCCCTGGCACTTTCACTAATTGCACTGGCAACCTGCTTAAGGGTAATGCCATATTGACGCAAGGTTTGCTGATTAATTTCAATCCTGATTTCGTACGGGCGAACCGAATCTAATTCAACTTGTGTAATGCCCTCGAGTTGTAATAAGTCATTACGAACTTGTTCGGCTAATTGTCTAATTTCGAGCTCTGATTGGGTACCAGCGATAACAACGCTAATAACTTCCCGTTGGCGCTTTGCTAAAGTAACGACTGGCTTTTCTGCGGCCACAGGAAAATTATTAATTGCATCGATCCTACTTTTAACATCAGCAAGCAGTTCTCTTGAATCAAAGCCACTTTCTATTTCGATCCCAACGCTAGCACTGCCTTCCGCTGAGCGGCTAGTGATTTGTTTGATGCCTTCAAGATCTTGAACAGCCTCTTCGATCAAAATGGCGATACCTTGCTCGGTATCTTGTGGTGTTGCGCCGCGCAGTGCCATCGACACCGTAATATTACGCGGTTCAGTCGATGGAAATACTTCGAGCGGAATCTTAAAGTTTAAGGTAACCAAGCCAACTAATAGCAGGGTTAGCATTAACAAATTTGCGGCAACATCGTTGCGAGCGAACCAAGCGATCATAGCTGCGGTGCTCCCTTAACGACTTTGACAGGGGTACCCGAGCTTACTTGGCCGAGCGGGGTTAATACCAGAGAATCACCAGCTTGGAGACCGCTAGAAATTAGTGACTGGCTATCATCTTGGAAATCAATGGTGATATCGCGACGCTCTAATTTTCCGTCGCTTAATACATAGGTATAGCTGCCTTGATAAATAGCCGAATTTGGAATGATAATAACGTGATTAATCAGCTTGCCTTTAATCTTGGCACTGACAAATTGACCGACACTTAATGCGCGTAAAGTTGCATGGCTAAAAGGCTGTTCAATTTGTGCAATAACATGGAGCAACTGGCTGTTTTGATCGACGCTGGCGGTGGTGCGTACTAAAGTGGCTGGCCAGCGCTGCACAGGGCCACCTAGTGAGTTAATTAATTGAACATTAGACTCAATACTGCTGATAGCGGATGAGCTGCGATTATTATTGGGTAAATTAATTAAGGCTAACTCTGAGTTTTTAATTGGCAAGCGAATTTGCGCAACATCGGTTGAATAAATTTCGGCGATGGTGCTGTTTGAATTGACCATTTGGCCTAAATCGAACGATTTATTGACGATACGACCATCGTATGGCGCACGAACTTCGGTGCGCTCGACATCTAACTGAGCAAGTTTTAATTTAGCCGATGCCGCTTGCATCTTCGCTTTTGCAGCAGCCATTTGCGGCTTACGCAAGGCAAAATCAGAGGCCAACTTACTATGGCCTAAAGTTTTACGGTCTTTTATTGCTTGTTTCGATAGGGCAACTTCTTCATCGAAAGCTACTTTAGTTTGAGCCAGCTCGGCTTGCGCGGCTTCAACTTGAATTAGATAATCTCTTGGATCAACCTGAACAATGATATCACCCGCATGAAAAAAGCTCCCTTCATTATAGTTAGCGCTTACTTCAACAATTATCCCACTGACCTGAGCAGTCAAACTGCCCTGAGTCTTTGGGATTACTTTACCAAACGAATCAATGATTACTTGATAGTCTTGCTGCTGGAGCTTTTTAACTTCAACACTAAGCATTGATGGGGGTTTAGCGCCGCGTTTACGAGCCTGTGGTGGTGTCTGGGTAATAACATAAGCCGTACCAATAAAACCTACCAGTACCAAGTAGGGCAATACTTTTTTTACTAATTTCATCGCAAGAGGTGTCCATTGAGCAAATTTAAGACCTATTAATATGGCATGCATACTACGCTTTTTGATTTTTTTAGTCATCAATAGTGTGTAAGAACAACTGCTTATTTACATACCTTTACTTACCTTTACATTGGTGTACCGTGATGTATTGAATTGCTCTTAGATATTGGGGTTTAATGACCCTAAGTATTATTTTTGATTTATTTTTATGATGCTGGCACATTTCGATTACGTTAGGTTATAATGACAAGAATTTTATTATCTCTTTTAATTATATATAAGTGGTCTGTTTTTACTATGTTTGAGAACCTCACCGATCGATTATCCAAAACACTCAAGAATATCAGTGGTCGCGGCAGACTAACTGACGACAATATTAAAGAGACGCTACGCGAAGTACGTATGGCGTTATTAGAGGCTGATGTTGCCTTACCTGTGGTACGCGAGTTCATTGCCAAGGTAAAAGAGCGTGCAGTAGGCACCGAAGTCACTAAAAGCCTAAGTCCAGGTCAAGCCTTTGTTAAGATTGTTCAAAAAGAACTTGAATTCGCCATGGGTGAAGTTAATGAAGTTCTTAACTTAAACGCTCAACCGCCAGCAGTGATTATGATGGCTGGTTTACAAGGTGCGGGTAAAACCACCAGTGTAGCTAAGCTAGCTAAGTTTTTACGTGAACGTGAAAAGAAATCAGTCGTGGTGGTTAGTGCCGATGTTTACCGCCCTGCGGCGATTAAACAGCTTGAAACACTTGCTACTGAAGTAGAGGTAGACTTTTTCCCGTCAGACATTTCGCAAAACCCAATTGATATCGTTAATGGTGCTATTGCCCATGCTAAAAAAGCATTCGCTGATGTCGTGATTGTCGATACCGCGGGTCGCTTACACGTCGATACCGCCATGATGGACGAGATTGTCGCGCTGCATAAAGCGGTTAATCCAATCGAAACATTATTCGTGGTTGACGCCATGACCGGGCAAGATGCTGCCAACACCGCTAAGGCCTTTAATGATACCTTGCCACTAACTGGTATTATCTTAACTAAAACCGATGGTGATGCTCGAGGTGGTGCTGCACTATCGATTCGCTCAATCACTGGCAAGCCAATTAAATTTATTGGTGTTGGTGAAAAAGTTGATGCGTTAGAACCTTTCCACCCTGATCGCATGGCGTCACGTATCCTTGGGATGGGTGATGTTCTTTCGCTAATTGAAGAAGTTGAACGCAAGGTTGATAAAACCAAAGCGGAAAAACTAGCCAAGAAACTCAAAAAAGGTAAAGGATTTGACCTTGAAGATTTTCGGGATCAATTAGAACAAATGCGTAACATGGGCGGAATGATGGGCCTAATGGACAAAATGCCAGGTATGGGTCAAGTACCAGACGCAGTTAAAAACCAGATGGACGATAAAATGACGGTTCGAATGGAAGCCATTATTTCATCAATGACCCCAGGCGAGCGTACACGTCCAGACATTATTAAAGGTTCACGCAAACGCCGCATCGCTGCTGGCGCAGGCGTTCAAATTCAAGAAGTAAATAAGTTACTTAAGCAATTTACCCAAATGCAAAAAATGATGAAAAAAATGTCAGGCAAGGGCGGGATGCAAAAAATGATGCGCGGCATGAAAGGAATGATGCCTCCAGGAATGGGCGGCATGGGTGGTATGGGTGGTATGGGCGGAATGGGTGGTTTACCCCGTCGATAAAACTCGTTAATCAAATAAAAAAGCCAATGATTTTTCATTGCCTTTTTGTTTTTAGGGGGCTTAATTGATATACATAACGCATTTTTTGCAATTAAACCCCAAAATGTGAAACAAATAGTCACTTAGGCGTTGCATTGACTTCAAATTAGCGTAAAATTTGCGGGCTTTCTAATCTGGGTGCGTTCGATATTGACCTACTCTTTAACTGCTTTAGATAACATTGTAGTAATTAAAAAGTTTAGGTTGTGAAAACATTTAGATAACACTCTGGTTAATCACCAGAAACATTAGAGGAATCTTTACCTATGGTAACCATTCGTTTGGCACGTGGTGGCGCTAAGAAGCGTCCATTCTACCAGGTAGTAGTAGCAGATAGTCGTCGCGCACGTGACGGCCGTTATATTGAGAAAGTTGGCTTTTTCAACCCATTGGCTCGTGGCCAAGAAGAGACTTTACGTCTTGATCTTGACCGTGTTGATCACTGGATTGGTCTAGGCGCTCAAACTACTGACCGTGTAGCAAAATTAATTAAAGACGCGCGTAAAGCTGCGTAAGGGTATTTGATGAGTAACTCCAGCGAAAATGTACTATTAGGCTGCATTGGTGCACCTTATGGTATAAAAGGTTGGGTGAAAATTACTACCTACACCGACTCGCCTTTGAGTATTTTTGAATACTCACCTTGGTTACTTGAAGTAGCTGGGGAATGGCAAGAAGTGGAAGTCGCCGAATGGCGTCCTCATGGCAAAGGGGTTGTAGCAAGGTTAGCTGAGTGTAGTGGCCGGGATGACGCAGTGCGTTTGACCAGTTGTAAAATCGCAGTTAAGCCAGATCAACTTGTAGAGCTTGATGATAATGACTTCTACTGGCGTGAACTGATTGGTATGGAAGTTAAGAACACTAAAGGTTATAACATGGGGCATGTAGATGCTCTTATGGAAACTGGTTCTAACGACGTACTTCAAGTAAAAGCGAATATTCGCGACGCGTTTGGTAAAAAAGAAAGATTAATCCCTTTAGTAGACGGGCAAGTGGTTATTAATATTAATCGCGACACTCGTGTAATCGAAGTGGACTGGGATCCTGATTTCTGATTTGGAGTAGGTAATATGTGGTTAGGAATTATTACTTTATTTCCTGACATGTTTAAAGCTATTACAGATCAGGGAGTAACGGGTCGAGCTGTTAAAAATGGCTTAATACATTTGCAATGTTGGAATCCTCGTGATTTCACCCAAGATAAACATCGTACAGTTGATGATCGTCCTTATGGCGGTGGTCCTGGGATGTTAATGATGGTGCAGCCATTAAGTGACGCTATCAACGCAGCTAAGGCTGCGGCTGGTGACGGCGCAAAGGTCATTTACTTATCGCCCCAGGGACGTCGTTTAGACCAAACTGGAGTTGAAGAGCTGGCAACAAATGAGAAGTTAATTCTTATTTGTGGTCGCTACGAAGGAGTAGACGAGCGGATCATTGAGACGCTGGTCGATGAAGAATGGTCTATTGGTGATTATGTATTAAGTGGGGGGGAACTTCCCGCGATGACATTGATTGATGCAGTGTCTCGTTTTGTTCCCGGAGTATTGGGTAAACAAGCATCAGCCGAGCAAGACTCGTTTGCCGATGGTTTGTTAGATTGCCCGCATTATACTCGCCCTGAAAAGTTAAATGGCATGACAGTTCCTGCGGTTCTATTAAGCGGTAATCATGAAAAAATAAGACGTTGGCGTTTAGAGCAATCAATTGAGAGAACTTATAAACGTCGACCCGATTTAATCGATAACCTAGCTCTGACTGACGAGCAAGCTATCATGCTTGCCAATGTTGTTGAAAAAAACAATAGTTAGAAGAGTTCAGTATAATCTAGGATGAGAGAATTATGAAAAATCCAATTATTCAAGCAATCGAAGATGCACAGCTAAAGCAAGATCTTCCAAGCTTCGCACCGGGCGACACTGTTGTTGTTCAGGTACGTGTTGTTGAAGGCGAGCGTACTCGTCTACAGGCTTACGAAGGCGTTGTAATCGCTGTTCGTAGCCGTGGTTTACACTCTGCGTTTACCGTACGTAAGATTTCTAGTGGCGAAGGTGTTGAGCGTGTTTTCCAAACTCACAGCCCTCTTGTTGATAGTGTTACAGTTAAGCGTCGCGGCCTAGTCCGTAAAGCTAAGCTTTACTATCTTCGTGACCTTTCAGGTCGTGCTGCACGTATTAAAGAGAAATTGGCTAAGCGATAAGCGACCACTTTCCTACCCAAGATTAGAAAAGCAATCAAAAAGCCCGCTCTGCGGGCTTTTTGACGTCTGGAGTTTGATAAATTTTACGGATGTAAAATAATTGTTACAGCAGATTTAGTGTCCCTTTGTTGTCACCTATTGCGAAAATAGAGTTGTAAGCTTAGATTTAAGCCAATAATAAAAACAATAAAGGAATCACGATGACCCAATCTAGCCATTTTGAAACACAAGTAATCCACGCTGGTGACAATCCAGATCAGCAATACGGCTGTCTAAGTACGCCGTTATATCAAACTTCGACCTTTGTTTTTGAAACGGCAGAGCAGGGAGGACGGCGCTTTGCGGGGGAAGAACCTGGTTATATTTACACTCGTCTTGGCAATCCGACGACTAGGCAGTTAGAGCAACGATTAGCAGTTCTTGAGAATATGGACGATGCAGCGGCGACAGCGACCGGGATGGGAGCCGTTGCAGCAACGTTAATGGCTAACCTCCAGTGCGGCGATCATATTATTGCCGCCAATGCCGTTTATGGCTGTACTTACTCTTTACTGACCGAACAATTTGGGCGTTATGGGATTGAGACAACCTTAGTGGATATGTCTGATCATCATGCAATAGAGCGTGCGTTGCAGCCTAATACTAAAGTGATATTTCTAGAAACACCCGTTAATCCAAATTTAGACGTGTTTGACTTAGCTTGGATTGGCAAGTTTTCTCGCGCCAATAACTTAGTATCAGTGGTCGACAATACATTTTTGACTCCGTACTTACAGCGACCAAAAGACTTTGATATCGATATTGTGATCCATAGTGCGACCAAATACCTCAATGGTCACGGCGATGTTATTGCCGGTATTATTTGCGGTAGTTTCGAGCAAATTGAAAATATCAAACTGACCACGTTGAAAGATATGGGGGCGACCATTAGCCCACATGATGCCTGGTTAATATTACGCGGGATTAAAACGTTGGCCATTAGAATGGATCGCCATTGTGACAATGCCCAAAAGTTGGCTGAGTATTTAGCTCAAGACTCTCGCGTGGCCAAGGTTTTCTACCCTGGATTACCCGATCACCCCGCACATCACTTTATCGGCACCCAGATGAAAGCTGCAGGTGGGGTTGTCGCGTTTGAAATTGAAGGTGATTATGCCCAGTCATTAGCCTTTATTAATCAGCTTTCATTGTTCAAAATAGCCGTTAGCCTTGGTGATGCTGAATCGCTTATCCAGCACCCAGCATCAATGACTCATTCGCCTTATACACCCGAGGCAAGAGCGAAAGCGGGGATTTCAGATAACTTAATTAGGATTTCAGTTGGCTTAGAGCACTGTGATGATTTAATTGCCGACCTTGACCAAGCGTTATCGAAGGCAACTTAAAGATTGAAAAATTGATCGTGATCAGTATTTTTTTTGGTCAATTTATTATGATTAATTCAATCAAAATAAATAATAGGATTTGTCATGGATTGGGTTGAGTTTGTATTAAACAATGATGCTGCTTTGGGTACAATGATTGGACTAAGCGTGATGGTTGGGATTGCCATTTTTATGATTTACTATGCCACGACCAACTTAATGAATGATCATACTGACGATTAATTAAAAAAGTTGTCGATATAAATCCGAAAAGCCAGTGTAAGTCACTGGCTTTGTTGCGTTTCATCGTATTGTAAATTTAACGCTACGTCTTTACAGCAACAAATGTCCTTGTCTAAGCTGATATTTATCCTTTATTGTGGTTAATATTATTGAAAAATAATAATAACAATATGAGGTGTAAACGATGGCAAAAGGTACCAAATACACTGCCAAACAAGCTGATCAAACTGGCTTTATCCATTATAGCGATGAAGAAAACAAAGTATGGTCAGAACTTATAACCAGACAAATGTCGTGGATAGATGACACGGCTTGTGTCGAATTTCTCGACGGCTTGCAGCGCCTTAACCTGCCAATGGACCGGGTGCCGCAACTTGAAGAACTAAATGTCGTATTGCGCGCGGCCACAGGATGGGAAACTGCACCCGTTCCTGCATTAATAGGATTTGAGCAATTCTTTAATCTACTGGCTAACAAGAAATTCCCCGTCGCTACTTTTATTCGAAGTCGCGAAGAAATTGATTATTTGCAAGAACCCGATATTTTCCATGAAATATTTGGCCATTGTGCGATGCTAACCAATCCCCATTTTGCCGCGTTTACCGAACATTATGGCAAGCTAGGGCTGCAAGCAACCAAACAGGAACGGGTATATTTAGCGCGTCTGTACTGGTTCACCGTAGAGTTTGGTTTAGTCAAAAGTCATGATGGACTACGGATAATTGGCGGCGGTATTTTATCATCACCTGGCGAAACCAATTATGCATATCGCAAAGAAGCTGAGATTACGCCAC
>JABSRS010000388.1 GCA_013214885.1 Gammaproteobacteria bacterium | reverse complement strand
ACCGGTCGCAAAATTAGATACCAGTGATCCTATTGTTGGTGATCCTAAATCGATTAAATTATTAGCGCTGGCCAAAAAAGTGGCGATGAGTGATGCCTCTGTAATGATTACTGGCCCGTCGGGCTCTGGTAAAGAAGTATTAAGCCGTTATATTCATAATCATTCTTCACGCAGTGGTCAGCCTTTCGTCGCCATAAATTGCGCAGCGATCCCAGAGAATATGCTCGAGTCTACGTTGTTTGGTTACGAGAAAGGCGCATTTACAGGCGCCATTCAAGCGTGCCCTGGTAAATTTGAACAAGCGCAGGGTGGGACGATTTTACTTGATGAAATCACCGAGATGGATATTAGCCTACAAGCTAAATTATTACGGGTGTTACAAGAAAAGGAAGTTGAGCGTTTAGGCTCACGTAAAACCATTAAGCTAAATGTACGGGTGTTGGCGACCTCGAATCGTGATTTACGCACTGCGATTGCCAATAAAGAATTCAGAGAAGATTTATACTATCGCTTAAATGTCTTTCCACTGACTTGGCCAGAACTACATGAACGCCCTGGTGATATTCTGCCATTGGCGGAGTATTTAATCAGTCGTCATGGTGCCCATAATATTACATTGGCCTTGGATGCTCAGCATCGGTTAAAAAATCATAGCTGGCCTGGTAATGTCCGTGAATTAGATAATGTGATTCAACGAGCATTGATTTTGTGCGACAGCAAGCAAATTACATCGCAAGATTTGATTATTGAACAGTTTGATGATTTTGTGCTGCAAGATAATGATAATGACCAAGATCATATTCAGTCAGAAGCATTAGGGTGTGAACTTAAGCAGCAAGAAAATCAAATTATTTTAGATACTTTGGTGCTTTGTAATGGCTCCCGTAAGGATGTCGCAGTAAAATTAGGCATTAGCCCACGGACGCTTCGTTATAAGCTAGCGAAAATGCGAGATATGGGGATCGAACTGCCAGCATAATCTAACGTGTGTTAAACCAGTACTTTTCAATATTACTCTCCATTACGGTAATGGGGAGTTTTCACTTTTGCCAGTTGGCAAGCTTCTTGCTTTATTTGATTAAGATTAACAAAACGTCAAATATACGTCAGGAGATTTCCCCATGAATATCAACGCAAACTCTATGTTCAATGAAATGCAGAGCATGATTTCTAAGACTCAATTATCTCCTGGCGGCTCCGATTCGCTCCAAGTGACCCAACCTGGACGCGCCGATTTCTCCAATATGTTAAAAATGGCGGTCGATAACGTTAATTCAATTCAGAAAAATGCAGGAAGATTGCAAAATGCGATTGAAATGGGAGATCGCTCTGTTAGCATATCTGATGTTATGATTGCATCACAAAAATCGAGTGTGGCATTTACAGCAACGGTTGAAGTACGAAATAAATTTGTTGAAGCATATAAAGAAATAATGAATATGCCTGTATAATCAGCAACTAAACAATTAAAGATTTTATAAAGGAATGTTTACGTGGCTCAAGCATCAGAATCTACCGACATGATCGTCAGCGATGAATCATCTGCTATTATGGGGGGAAGCTCATCTATAGAGCAAGACGAACCTGCTGGTGGGATGTTTTCAGGTTTAAATGGCGGTGATACAGCTCGACAGGTCATCATGATTGTCGCCCTGACTATTTGTGTTGCTATCTCGGTGATGGTTGTTTTTTGGGCGCAAGAGCCAGAGTATCGACCGCTAGGAGAAATGGATACATCTGAGTTTACCAAGACTCTGGACTTCCTTGATCAAAACCAATTTGAGGGATACAAAATTAATGGCAACACTATTTTGGTCCCAGAAGATGACTATCGTAAAATTAAACTCGCCCTAACTCGCGCTGGCATGGTGACTGAAACCAGTAATGGCGACGATATCCTAATGAAAGATATGGGGTTTGGTGTTAGTCAGCGGATGGAACGAGAACGAATTAAACACAGTCGTGAGCGTCAATTAGCCGCGGCAATTTCAGAGTTAAAGAACGTTAGAAGAGCCAAGGTATTACTGGCGATCCCCAAAGAAAACGTTTTTTCAAGACGCGATAAAAAAGCCAGCGCTACCGTTGTTGTGACCTTAAATCGTGGTCGAGCATTGGGCCAAGAAGAAATTGACGCCATTGTGGATATAGTGGCCTCAGCGGTTCCCTCTTTAGAAACTAGCCGAGTATCGATTGCCGATCAAAATGGTCGCTCATTGAAATCAGGCAATGAAGACCCATCGAGTATTCGTAATCGTAAAGAATTTGAGCAAGAGAAAAAACGCGAAAGTGAATACCTCAACAAAGTTGATTCAATTTTAATTCCTGTAGTAGGTCTTGGCAACTACACCGCACAAGTCGATGTAACGATGGATTTCACCAGTGTTGAGGAAACCCAAAAGCGTTACAACTCTGACTTACCCGCGATTCGCAGTGAGCGAACCATGGAAAATAGCAATATCGGTAATATTATTAGCGGTATCGCTGGCGCACTATCAAACCAGCCACCACTCGAGTCAGAAATCCCACAAGAAGTAGATGCTATCACCGCTGGTGAAACAACGTCATCGAAAAATGGCCGCTTTCAAAAAGAAGCGACTCGTAACTATGAATTAGACACCACCATTAGCCATATTCAGCAACAAGTCGGCGTTGTTAAACGAGTCAGTGTTTCAGTGGCTCTCGATTATACCAGAGCTGCTACTGGCGAAGAGGGTAAGATTGAGTCAACCCCTAAAACAGCCACTGAAATCGCTAATATCACTAGATTATTACAAGGCAGTATTGGTTTTAATCAGGCCCGTGGTGATGTGTTAGAAGTGGTTTCTGTGCCGTTTTATCGTGAAGCCTTTGAAGAGGTTGCCGCCCCTCCAATGTGGGAGCAGCCTTGGTTTGTTCGCATGGTTAAAATGGTGCTGGGCGCGCTAATTATTGTGGTTATATTATTATTTTTGGTTCGTCCGATGCTCAATCGCCTGATCTACCCTGATGCTGTAGAAGAAGAACAACTTGGTGAAGGTGACTTGTCAGAGTTTGATGACCAGTTTGCCGCAGACACGGTTGATATGTTGGCAGCCTCCGATGGTGACTACTCTTATGCCGAGGATGGCTCAATTCAATTACCTGATTTACGCAAAGATGATGACTTACTGAGAGCCGTCCGAGCACTGGTATCAAATGAACCAGATTTATCAATCCAAGTTATTAAAAATTGGTTACATGCAGAAGATTAATTACAGGGTGGGTATTAGCTAATGGCCGATGAAAAGATTGAAGATAAGAAAGACGCTAAACCAGAGTTTGATGTTTCGACGTTAACTGGGTTGCAAAAAACCGCTTTCTTGCTGTTAAGTTTAAAAGAAGAAGATGCTGCAAGTATTTTAAAATCTCTGCAGCCAAAAGAAGTGCAGTATGTTGGTCAAGCC
>JABSRS010000387.1 GCA_013214885.1 Gammaproteobacteria bacterium | reverse complement strand
ACCATTCATATCGCGCGTGAGATGAACATTGCATTTTTTGCCGCAGGACATCATGCCACTGAGCGTTATGGGGTTAAGGCACTAGGGAAAGCGATTAGCAATGAGTTTGACGTTGATGTTGAGTTTATTGATATTCACAACCCAGCGTAATAGATGATATGGCCATTAAGGGGATTGGCGCCCCCTTAATGGCTCTTCTTAACTTAGCTTTAACTGAGTGCCATCCGATCATCAGATGCCGCGGCTAAATCTTGTAGTAGTTGCTCGGTATCGCTCCAATTAATACATGCGTCGGTAATACTCTTACCATAGACCAGTGCCTCACCTTCAATAACTTTTTGATTGCCTTCTTCGATAAAGCTTTCCGCCATAATCCCACAAATTTGACGACTGCCATTACGCATCTGCTGCATAACATCTTTAGCGACTAACAATTGGTTAGTGTGAAGTTTTTGGCTATTGCCGTGACTAAAGTCAATCACGACAGAAGGAATTAACTCCGCTGCATGTAAGCTCGCACAGGCTTGTGCCACATGAACGTCACTGTAGTTAGGCTCTTTACCGCCACGTAAAATTACATGGCCATGGGGATTTCCATGAGTCTGATAAACCGTCATTAAACCATCTTTATCTGGCGAATAAAAAATATGCGAGACTTGAGCTGCACGAACAGCGTCAATCGCTATTTTAGTATTGCCATCAGTGCCATTTTTAAATCCAACAGGGCAAGATAGTGCTGAGGCCATTTCACGGTGAATCTGACTTTCAGTGGTTCGAGCACCGATTGCACCCCAACTGATTAGGTCAGCAATGTATTGACCATTAACCATATCAAGAAACTCAGTAGCGATCGGAACTCCCATTTCGGTAATATCGACCAGCAGTTTACGTGCCAGACGCAAGCCTTTGTTTGCTTGGTATTTTCCGTTTAGGTCAGGGTCGCTAATTAGTCCTTTCCAACCAACAATGGTCCGTGGTTTTTCAAAATATACCCGCATTGTGATGACTAAACTAGCTTGGTATTGTCGCTGTAATACAGTCAAGCGATTCGCATAATCGAGCGCGGCTTCGGTATCATGAATCGAGCATGGACCAATAATAACCAGCAGCCGATTATCATCGCCGGCAATGATTGCTTCAATATCTCGACGATTTTGGATTAAGACTTGAGCGGCACTATCCGAGAGTGGAAATTCTTGAGCAAGCTGACTCGGTGTGATTACTTGATCGATATAGGTTGTTCTTAATTCATCAGTTTTAATAGACATATGTATTACTTATAATTTTAGCTGGCGATACCATAACTTACTCTGACCCTATTATAAAGGCGCTGCATCATAAAACCTGGCATCTTTACCGAATTTTTAATGCATATCAAAGAGGTTAAAACATTTTGCGCTTAAGACCTGCAATATCGAGTATCTTGGCGGTTATTTCTTCGACGCTATGCTTGGTGGTATCAATAAATGGAATTCGCTCACGGCGATACAACATTTCAACTTCTTTGACTTCGGCGCGACATTGTCTAAAAGAAGCATATTTGCTATCGGCACGGCGCTGAGTTCTGATTTCATGTAATCGAAAAGGATCGATAGTTAAGCCAAATATTTTAGCTTTATGTTTTTTAAGCTCTGGTGGAAGCTTGAGGTTTTCCATATCTTCACAAATAAATGGATAGTTAGCGGTGGCAATACCAAATTGCATCGCTAAATATAAGCTACTGGGTGTTTTACCACATCTTGAAACGCCAACTAGAATAAGCTCAGCTTTTTCGAGGTGCTTTAAACTAATGCCATCATCGTTATCTAATGAATAATTAATCGCGTCGATTCGGGAGCTATACGCTTCATTAGCGATGCCGTGAGTACGATGGGTTTTAGGTTGTGCCTTGACCCCTAATTGTTTTTCCAGTGGTGCGACAAAGGTGTTTAAAAAATCATAGCTGATGCCATTACATTGGTCGATGACATCTCGAATGGCCTCGTCAACAATAGAATGGAACACTAATGCCGGTTGCTGATTAAAGAAACTGTTATTTATTTGTTCAGCGACTTCGGTGGCTTTGTCGATAGTCTCAACAAACGGAATGGTAATTTGTTCGAACTCGATCTCAAACTGAGAGAGCACTGCATGTCCTAAAATTTCGGCGGTAATCGCCGTACCATCAGAGATATAAAACACTTTTCGCACAATAATTTCCCTACCAAGATTAAATTTAATTACGAGATATTCGTTTTTATGATTTACGGGACAAATTGTAGCAGTGTAGAATGCAACAAACCATATGATTAGACATCCACACATTGTAAATTTGGAGATTGACGGTGCAAAAATATGTACTTTGGTATGAACAGCTTGGCATGAACGATGTTGAAGTCGTCGGCGGGAAAAATGCTTCATTAGGCGAAATGATCAGCAATTTGTCAAGCGCAGGGGTTCAAGTACCCGGCGGTTTTGCGACAACGGCTGATGCTTTTAATGAGTTTCTTGAAACGAGTGGCATTAATGAGAAAATCTATCAATTATTAGATGTTCTAGATGTCGATGATTTAGCAGCACTTTCGAGTGCTGGAACAACTATTCGTCAGTGGGTTATTGATACCCCATTTCAACCGCAATTTGAAGAAGCAATAGCAGAAGCTTATCAAAAACTAGCGGACTCATCGGCTGGAATGTCATTTGCAGTTCGTTCATCAGCAACGGCTGAAGATATGCCTGATGCTTCGTTTGCTGGTCAGCAAGAGACGTTCTTAAACGTGATTGGTCTTGAAGCGGTACGCGTTGCAATTAAACACGTATTTGCGTCTTTATTTAACGATCGTGCAATTTCTTATCGGGTCCATCAAGGTTACTCGCATCGTGGTGTCGCACTCTCTGCTGGTATTCAGCGAATGGTCCGTAGTGATATTGCATCATCGGGCGTGATGTTTACCCTTGATACTGAGTCGGGTTTTGACGATGTGGTATTTATTACCTCATCATGGGGCTTGGGCGAAATGGTGGTGCAAGGCGCTGTTAATCCTGATGAATTTTACGTTCACAAGCCAACCCTTAATGCCAATCGTCCAGCAGTAGTACGCCGTAATATTGGTAGTAAACTGATTGAAATGGTTTACTCAACTGATACCGAACATGGCAAACAAGTCGTGATTAAAGATATCGAGAGTGAACGGGCGCAAAAGTTCTCAATTACTGATGCTGAAGTGACTGAACTTGCAAAGCAAGCCTTGGTTATTGAACAACACTACGGTCGTCCAATGGACATCGAGTGGGCTAAAGATGGTAATGACGGCAAACTTTATATCGTACAAGCACGCCCTGAAACAGTGCGTTCACGCGAAAGCAGCAATATCATGGAACGTTACACGTTAAATGAGAGCAGTGCAGTATTGGTTGAAGGTCGTGCAATCGGCGGTAAGATTGG
>JABSRS010000386.1 GCA_013214885.1 Gammaproteobacteria bacterium | reverse complement strand
CTTTAGCTAGTTGCTTGACGGTTTTATACGAAGTGTTCTGATTTATATTGAGTTTCTTAACTTTGTAGGCACTGATATTTTGGGGCATCTGATCGCTAAACTTTGTAACTCCGTTCTTATCAACCCAACTATAAATTTCTTGAGCTGGTAAAACACTGGAGAAAAGTAGTGCTGCCCACAGTAAATTATATTTCATCATGTTCCTTGTGCGTTATTTGTTCAAACTATTATAACTATATCTTGAATTTGAAGGTTATTACAGGGAGATATATTAAATGACGACACAATATTAAAAATATAAAACTAAAAGTATGACGGAAATCAACAGGGTGAACTAAGTAATCACCCTGTTGATGTTCTTATTGGATTAGCCAGGGCGGCCATCAAGACGAGCTTTACTTAGAATGGGTAAATAAACCCAGATAAAAATACCATAACTTAGCATCCATAATAATCCGCTGGCTTGGTAACTTAACAAACTGAGTTGGGGAGCAACTATTGGCAATACAGCTCGAATGACTCCAGCAAGCAGAATTAATAAAAACGCGACACTAATCACTGGCTTGATCTTTAATGGTCTTCCTGTATGACCAAGTGATACACGAGACATCATGGCCAAAATTAAGCTACCCATGGCACCGGCTGTCAAAAAGTGAATAGCTGACAGAGTCTGAATTATTGATGGGTCAAGTAAAGAGACCCCAAATGCGATTAACCCTAAAGGGATGAATGCATATGCACCATGAAGCGACCAAACTAAAGGTACCTTTATAGTAAGCCATGGTTTCCATCTGATTAATCGGATTAAATTGGCGAAACCAGCAATAAGCAATAAAGGAGCCAAAATAAGGTTTGGAATAGTCACTACTGTATCGAGGATTGATAAAACAATATAAAGCCATAAAGGAACAAGCGATAACCACTCTATAACAGCAATAGGATTAGATTTCTCAGTATTGGTGCCGCGAGCGGTGAAAAAAGGAATGACCCGTCCGCCCATGATGCACATCACTAATGTTACCAGCATCACCATGGTTAATACTGATTTAGTCGCTAACAGGGGAATGTCTTCAATTAAACTGACATGCATTAAGCCGTTAGAAATCGCAAATATCAACATAATAGGAACAAAAAATAGATTTCGCCATTGCTTAGCCCCTGCAACACTACGCCATAGGAAGTATCCAGCGAGTATTGGAGTCGATACATCCAGGGCTAACACCCAGTACGAAGGTGATATATTAAACAGTAATACGATGCGGGCACTAAGCCACGCGCTAAATAAAATAAATAGCGGCCAGCTTTTTAATCCAGGCATCCCAGTCCAGTTTTGAATCGCGGTCAGTAAAAAACCAATGATTACCGCAAAAGCAAAACCAAACAACATCTCATGGCCATGCCACCATAAAGAATTACCATAAGGTTCAAAGTTAAAAAGTCCAGAAAGTGTGCCAACCCATAGGCCGATGGCGAGAACACTAAATAGAGCAGCAAAGAGAAAGAATGGCCGAAAGCCCAATCTAAAGAGAGGAACAATTTTTTGTTCCTTAGTATTGTCAGTAATTTGCATCATATGTATCCACTATAACGTGTTGGTGACAATCGTATTTGACGAATATCGATTAACATTGTAAGTCTAATTATCAACACTAACGGACCACAATACCCTGATATATGTCAAGCAGAAGACTTTGTGCTTGACATATGTGGAATTAATCATTGACTTGCGCGCTGGAATCTCGTTCCACCAACTGAGGAATAAATAGCTCGCAGGTATTGTTGTGATCTGGTGATTTAATGCTGCTTATTAATAGGGTGGTCGCCCGTTGGGCTATTTGTTGATTTGGCTGATCTGCGGTGGTTAATTTAGGCCAAGTCTGCCGAGAGAATGGACTATTTTCGAAACCGACAATTGATAATCCACTGGGAATGTCGATATTCATTAATCTGGAAGCAAAGAGTGCGCCAGCTGCAATCTCATCGTTACAGGAAAAAATCGCACTCGGCCTTTTTGCCAAAGCCATTAAATGCTTTGCGCCCTCGACACCTGACTCAAAGGAGTATTCCCCATCAACTATGAGTAAAGGGTCACTAGGTATGTGATGCGTTTGCAATGCCGACTTATACCCAGCTATACGTTCAAACGTAGATTGATGAGCCTTGCCACCACTTAGAAATGCAATATTGGTATGGCCCAGATTAATTAGGTGTTCAGTGATATCAAAAGCAGCCTGAAAATCATTAACAAGTACACAAGGTGATAGGTTGTCAGGGGCTGAACTGCCCGATAAAATTCGGACAAAAGCGATTTTAGCATGGGTTAATTTTTGGATAAACTCTGGCATTTCAGAAAAAGGAGGTGTCAACACTACACCCGCAACCTGCGTCTGCTTTATCATTATGATGAGTTCATCGATAATGCCTTGTTTGCGAGCATTAGACGGATGAATCAGCAGTTCATAGCCTTGGTTGCGGCATTCTGACAAGATCCCGTTCTGCATATCAATCACATAATAAGCATTTGGATTGTCATAGATAAAGGCAATGTTATAAGACTTGGTTGTTGCAAGATTACGTGCCGCTAAGTTTGGCTGGTAACTTAACGCTTTAACCGATGCCATGACTTTGTCACGGGTGGTCGGGCGAACCGAAGCTTCGCCGTTAGTTACGCGTGATACTGTTTTAATTGAAACACCTGCGTGTTTAGCGACATCGATTATCGTGCTCTTCATGATGAATACCAGATTGGTTAAATTTAAATGCATACCTAGGGTATTTAGTTTTGAAAGTTGTCGCAATCTTTATTTAGCCCTTGCTTGTTATTGGTTCCTGAACTCAGAATGACAGCGTTGTCATGTTGAGTTCACTTATGTTATGTTAGCACTCGAATGTTGAATAATTGATAAGGTATTAGTATGAGTCGTCGGCAATTGGCTGGTTGGAAACTTTTGGAGCAACTGGCGCAGCGAAAGAAGTCTCAACATATGAATCAGTTATTTATTGACGATCCGCTGCGGTTTGAAAAATTTTCGATTGAGCTGCCAACGATGTTATTAGATTATTCAAAAAATTTAATCGATAGCGAAACAATGAAAGCATTAGTTGAGCTAGCAACAGCGACTGATGTTGAATGTTGGCGCGATAGGATGTTTAACGGCGAACCGATTAACCTGACTGAAGATCGCGCGGTATTGCATACTGCTTTGCGTGGCAGCGCGACTCAAACCATTGAAGTTGATGGTCAAAATATTAACAATCAAATCAAGCAACAACTGACCTCAATGAAGTCTTTTGTTGAACGTCTTCGACGGGGAGACTGGCTTGGTTACTCTGGGAAGCGTATTACAGACATTGTTAACATTGGTGTTGGTGGCTCTAATTTAGGCCCGAAAATGGTGACCGAAGCACTTAAACATTACAGCGATAACAC
>JABSRS010000385.1 GCA_013214885.1 Gammaproteobacteria bacterium | reverse complement strand
GCATCTTTCTTGGCACTCATGGTCATGCCATCGGCATAACTAAAGATTTCTTGGGCAATCTGTTTCGGAGTCTGGTCTTGGTAGCCAGCTTCGCGCAATTTGATAAAGTAAGCATTTTCGGCAAAACGACATGCGTCTAAAAAGAGCGGTTTATTAAACTCATCACACAAGGCTTTTACTGCACGAATATTAGCCATCGACACGGGTTGGCCGCCGCCCGAATTATTAGTAATCGTGAGCATCACCAACGGCACATCATCGGCGCGAGTTTCGAGTAAATCACGTAACTTATTTAAATCCATGTCACCTTTAAAGGGCAGTTCCAGTTGTGGATCGAGTCCTTGCTGTTTCACTAAATCGAGTGCCTGACACTGACTGGCCTCAATATTGGCGCGAGTGGTATCAAAGTGGGTGTTGTTGGGGATTACTTTACCTTTACCACCGACAATCGAAAATAGAATTTTCTCGGCGGCGCGTCCCTGATGGGTTGGAATAATATGTTTAAACGGAGCAAGCTCTTTAACGGCGGCTTCGAAGCGGTAATATGATGGTGAACCCGCGTAACTCTCATCGCCCAGTTGGATCCCTGCCCACTGGCGGCTACTCATCGCACTGGTGCCAGAATCGGTTAATAAATCAATCAGGACGTTATCGGACTTTAAGGAAAAGAGATTATAGTTGGCTTGTTTTAGATAGGCTTGACGTTGCGAAACGGTCGTCATGGTTAACGGTTCAACTGACTTTATTCGAAAGGGCTCGATAATGGTTTTCATGATTACTTTCCTTGTTATTATACTGTTGAGAAATTTGTGGTGACAATTTTAAATTGACTAATTTATCACCACAACATCCCATCATTTAATAACAAAGTCCAATGTCACAAAATTAGAGCAAAAAAAAAGCACCATAAACTTTCGTTTACAGTGCTTACCATCTAGTAGGTTAAATTACATGCTGTATGACACAGTCATGTAATAGAAACGGCCAAGGTTGTCATAAGCTGCAGAGCCACCGCCAGTACCAGAAGTACCAAATGGTAAGTCTTTATCGAATAAGTTATCGATACCAACTGATAGTCTCACGCCGTTATCAAACGAGTATCCAGTCGTTACATCAGTAATGACGTAGCTAGGGTAGCTCATTAGGCTGTTAGGATTTGGATTAAGGGCCAAGTCCTGATCGGTGTATAAGCTAACATTTTCAAGGTAACGAGTTTTTACTGTCGCATGCCAGTTGTTGCGGCTGTAACCAACGTTTAGATTTACCTGCCAAATTGACTCGCCAGCAGTACCAGCATTTTCGGTAAAGTCAGTCGGCTGGTCTTGGAATGGGTAGGTTTTACGCTCAATCAGGTAAGTACCCATTAACGTCGTTTTAAATGCACCATCGTTGATGTCGAAATCGTAACCAAATTCAAAATCGACACCAGCGGCATCTAGACCAGCTAAATTTAATACCGAGCTTTGGATTAGACTAATTTGATGAGTGCTGGCATCACGAGTGATTAAGTTACAATATTGGTTATTAATGCCACCAGTTGAATCGACACAACGATTAACAATATCTTGCGCGCCAGTTGACGAAATAGCATCGGTTATCTCAATATTCCAGTAATCAACAGTCATCGATAAACCATCAATAAATTCTGGCTGGTACACGAAACCAACGGTCAAACTTTTTGACTTTTCTTCACGAACATCGCGGTTACCGCTTGATAAACCTTTTAGGCTACCGGCATCATAATCAGATTCAAAATCAACTGGAACACCCAAAGCTAAACAGTTGGCTGCGCGAGTTGCACTGTCTTTTAGCAAGCCGAGTTCTTTGGCTTTACAAACATCGGTAACATCGAAGTATGTTTCACTTGGCGCGCCAAATAGCTCGCCAATGTTTGGTGCTCGTAGCGCTTGAGATAAGGTTGAACGAATTCTAAAGTCGTCATTTACCTGCCAATCAAGACCAAGTTTCCAGCTAGTAACATCACCAATGGTGCTGTAATTAGCATAACGCGCCGCAACTTCAGCGGTTAAGTCTTGAATTAATGGTAAATCAGTTAATAGCGGTACTGAGAATTCAACAAATAGCTCTTTAACATTAAAGCTACCGTTGTCTTCACCCAAGGCATTAAAGAACGTACCTTCGGCGTTGGCGGTTCGCTACTTTCACTGGTTTCTTTACGGTATTCAAAACCCGTTGCAAAACCGACTGCGCCAGCTGGTAAATCAAATAACGCGCCATTGGTGATAGAACCACCAGCAACACTTTGAGTTATTTTACTGTGACCAACCGATACGGTATTGATGTAGTTAATTGCGTCAACTGACGGTGCGCCAAAGCCAAAGATATTAACCGCCACACAACCATCGGCACGCGCAGCATCGTCACGACATACTACGTTGCCATCGGCATCTTTAATCGCATCTAATGCGTTGGCGTAGTTAGCGCGAATTAGGTTGTTTGAGTTAATGCGTTTTAAGTCAGTTTGACCATAAAGAGCATAAACTTCGTAATCCCATTCGTCTAGTAACACGCCTTCAGCGCCAAGTACGTAACGTTGAGTTTCACGTTCGTCATTTTCAATTCGCACGCCTAAATCAGTCATCATACGATTAATACTGATTTCAGTTAAACCATTAGCATCCATTAATGCGCCAAGCTCGTTGGTAACAAAACCGTTGTCGCGAGTAATAGTGGTAAAGCTATTGTTGAATCCGTATGCTGGTTGGCCACGATCTTCTGCATCAATCGCAGCGTATTTAGCACTGAAGAAAACATTATGATCATCTGAAATATCATAATTTAGCTTAAAGTTTAGGTTTAAACGATCAAACGCGGGTTGCAAATCGCTAAACTGACCGAGGTTAAATGATTCACAATCGCTACATTTACTGCCATCAACATTAGTGCCAGTGTAAATTTCACGCGGCTTGCCATCTGGGGTAAAAGTATACCAAGTAAGGTCCTGCTCAAGTTCACCAGCATCATCAGTTGCGTAATAGCCAAATGCACCAGCGTTATTGATTGTGTAGTAACCTGCATTTGGAGTATAAATTTTGTCAGGGAACTGAGTTGAATCTGATTGATCAACTGGTCGATCGAAATCAGTTAAACTGATGTGCGAAATCGCAGTTTGTGAACGCTGCAGCGAATTTAAGCGATCTTGGGTGCTGTATTCAACGGCAAAGGCAATATTACCACGGTCATCGGCAAAGTTTTGACCAAATGACAGGCTGTACTTAGAGTTGTTGTACGGGTTGTCGTCGGCATAACCTTTAGTGATCGCTAAATCTAAACCTTCGATGTTTTTCTTTAAAATAAAGTTAACCACACCAGTTACTGCATCGGCGCCGTAAACTGCAGATGCGCCGCCAGTAATGATTTCAACGCGGTCAATCAATGCGCTTGGGATAGTATTAGTATCAACTGAAGCACTACCTGG
>JABSRS010000384.1 GCA_013214885.1 Gammaproteobacteria bacterium | reverse complement strand
AGATCCCGTTAAACGTCGTCCTGGAATGTACACTGATACGACCCGGCCGAACCATCTTGGTCAAGAAATTATCGATAACAGTGTCGATGAAGCACTCGCTGGATTTGCATCTTATATCCAAGTTATTTTACATGAAGATCAATCATTGGAAGTCATTGATGATGGTCGAGGTATGCCCGTTGATATTCATCCTGTAGAAGGTGTGAGTGGGGTTGAACTTATTTTATGTAAGTTACATGCCGGTGGTAAATTTTCGGGCGACAGTTACAAATTTTCAGGTGGTTTACACGGCGTTGGTATTTCGGTGGTCAACGCGTTATCAACCCGGGTTGAAGTGGCTATTCGTCGCGACGGCAAGGTCTATGAAATCGCCTTTGAAAATGGCGACAAAGTTGAAGAATTAGCCGTTACGGGGACCTGTGGCCAACGCAACACCGGAACGAGAGTACGTTTCTGGCCCGACGCATCATATTTTGACTCGTTTAAATTCTCGGTCTCTCGCTTACTGCACTTATTGCGATCTAAAGCCGTATTAAGCCCGGGCTTAAAAATCCGTTTTACCAATAAGATCACTAAAGATGTGGAAGAGTGGTTTTACGAAGCGGGTCTGGAAGATTATTTGCTTGATACCGTTAAGCAATGGCCTTATTTACCGGCTCACCCATTTGTTGGTTCGTTAAGTAGCCAGTCTGAAGCCGTCGATTGGGCAGTCGTGTGGCAACCTGAAGGCGGGGAAGGGTTGAGTGAAAGCTACGTTAACCTTATTCCGACTGTGCAGGGCGGTACTCACGTCAACGGACTACGTGCCGGTTTACTCGATGCGATGCGTGAATTTTGTGAATTTAGAAGCTTATTACCCCGAGGCATCAAGCTAACTCCCGATGATATTTGGGATAAGTGTAGCTACGTGCTATCGGTTAAAATGCTCGATCCACAATTTGCGGGTCAAATTAAAGAGCGCTTGTCATCTCGTCAGTGTGCGGCCTTTGTTTCTGGTGTAGTGAAAGATTCATTTAGTTTATGGCTTAACCAGCATACCGATATTGCCGAGCAAATAGCAGAGCTATGTATTAACAATGCGCAACGCCGCTTAAAGGCCAGCAAGAAAATTGCCCGTAAGAGAGTGACATCTGGGCCAGCATTACCAGGGAAATTAACCGATTGTACTGGTCAAGATCCCTCACGCGCTGAATTATTCCTGGTGGAAGGTGACTCGGCTGGTGGCTCGGCTAAACAAGCACGAGATCGTGAATTCCAAGCGGTGATGCCACTGCGCGGTAAAATATTAAACACCTGGGAAGTTGAATCGACTCAAGTGTTAGCTTCACAAGAAGTACATGATATATCGGTGGCGATTGGCCTTGATCCTGACTCGAGCGATTTATCACAATTGCGTTATGACAAGGTATGTATCTTAGCCGATGCTGACTCCGATGGTCTCCATATTGCGACGTTATTGTGCGCGCTCTTCATGATGCACTTCAGAGAGCTGGTACAGCAAGGGCATGTCTATGTCGCGATGCCACCGCTATATCGTATTGATATTGGTAAAGAAGTATTTTATGCCCTCGATGAAGGCGAAAAACAAGGCATTCTCGACCGGATTGAAGCCGAAAAGAAACGCGGCAAAGTAAACGTGCAGCGCTTTAAAGGACTGGGTGAAATGAACCCAATGCAATTGCGTGAAACGACCATGGACCCAAATACCCGTCGCTTAGTGCAACTGACGTTAGACGATGTTGAAGGGACCATTGAAATGATGGATATGCTGCTCGCGAAGAAGCGCTCGCCTGATCGTCGCCATTGGTTAGAAACTAAGGGTAATTTAGCCCAAGTAACCGATGCAATAGAGGATTAATTAAGTGACAGATACAACAAAAATGAGCCTCGATGGTATCGAACAGCTGTCGATGCAGCAATTTACTGAAGAGTCCTATCTAAACTATTCGATGTACGGGATCATGGACCGCGCTTTGCCACACATTGGTGATGGTTTGAAGCCCGTCCAGCGACGGATTATTTATGCGATGAGCGAGCTGGGCTTACATGCCAGCGCTAAATATAAAAAATCAGCCCGTACCGTCGGTGATGTATTAGGTAAATTTCACCCGCACGGTGATTCCGCCTGTTATGAGGCAATGGTGTTAATGGCGCAGCCGTTTTCTTATCGCTATCCACTCGTTGATGGTCAAGGTAACTGGGGAGCCCCCGATGATCCGAAATCGTTTGCAGCAATGCGTTATACCGAAGCTAAATTATCACGCTTTAGTGAAGTGTTATTGGGTGAGCTAGGGCAGGGGACTGTTGAGTGGCAACCGAACTTTGATGGAACACTAAAAGAGCCAGTCGTGCTTCCTGCGCGTTTGCCGCATATCTTACTTAATGGTATTACGGGTATCGCGGTAGGCATGGCAACGGACATTCCACCACATAACGTCCGTGAAGTGACGAGTGCCTGTATTCATCTGTTAGATAATCCTAAAGCGACGTTAAGCGATATACTTGAGCATGTACAAGGGCCTGATTATCCAACTGAAGCTGAAATTATTACCCCGAAAGCCGAGATTGAAAAAATATACGGTACAGGTAAAGGCTCAATTAAGATGCGCGCGGTCTATGAGGTTGAAGATGGCGATATCGTTATTTCAGCACTGCCTCATCAAGTCGCTGGTGGCAAAATTTTAGAGCAGATTGCCGCGCAAATGCAGGCCAAGAAATTGCCAATGGTGTCGGATTTACGCGATGAATCGGATCATGAATGTCCAACGCGACTGGTGATTGTGCCACGTTCGAACCGAGTCGACGTTGAAGGTTTGATGAATCATTTGTTTGCGACAACGGATCTTGAGAAAAACTTCCGGGTTAACCTCAATATATTAGGCCTGGACAAACGTCCGCGGGTCATGAGTTTAACCAGTATTTTGACTGAATGGCTGGCCTTCCGTATAGATACGGTACGTCGGCGTTTACAGCACCGCTTAGATAAAATTCTGGCTCGTTTACATATTCTTGATGGCTTGTTAGTTGCATTTTTAAATATTGATGAAGTGATTGAGATTATCCGAACGTATGATAATCCAAAAGCGGAGTTAATGAGTCGCTTTAATATCTCGGTTATCCAGGCTGATGCGATATTAGAGATTAAACTGCGTCAGTTGGCTAAGCTTGAAGAAATTAAAATCATTGCTGAGCAAAATGAACTGGCGATAGAACGTGACAAAATTGAGTTGATTTTATCGTCTGAACGCCGGATGAAAACCTTGGTTAAGAAAGAGCTAATTCGTGATGCCGAGCAATACGGTGATGATCGCCGCTCGCCAATTGTCCAACGTAGCGAAGCTAAAGCGTTACAAGAAAAAGATCTGATGCCTAGTGAGTCAGTGACGGTTGTAGTCTCTGAAAAAGGTTGGGCGCGTTGTGCCAAAGGGCATGAGATTGAACCTGATAAGCT
>JABSRS010000383.1 GCA_013214885.1 Gammaproteobacteria bacterium | reverse complement strand
GTCTCGCACCGCCGAGCAACAGCGTCAACTCGCCATTCATGCCGCATTGGGTGGAACGAAACGAGATTTATTTAAAACACTATTTTCACAAACTAGCCAGTTAATGTTTGGTTCTGTCATTAGTGCACTCGTTATCGCGATGGTTGGTTTTTATGTGATGCAGCAATTTTTATCTCAACAATTACCACGAGTTGATGAGCTATCGGTCAATGGGTTCACATTAAGTTGTGCGTTGGTCATCGCGTTAGTACTCGCGCTGGCGTTTGCCCGCTTAAGTGCCAGTATGATTAATTACAAGGCACTTAATTCAACCCTGCAATCTAGTGGTAAAGGGACTGGTATTCAAGTATCTAAGAACATTAGAAAGATCCTGATTATCTGCCAAGTTGCAATTGTCACAACCCTAGTCTTTGTTAATATAAGTCTACTAAAAGATGCGATTAGCTCGATTGAGCAGCCACTTGGTTTTAAAACTCAGAATTTAACTAGCTTGTCGCTATCGGTCTCGGCAACCTCAATGCCTGAACAAGATGCTCTCATCCCGATCATTAGCGAACTCCGTACTAAATTGATCGAATTACCGCAAATAAAAGCGGTTAGCTTATCGAGAAGTCCGTTCAATAGCTCTGGCCAGCGCGCGCAAACTAATGTTGCGACCAATGAGCGCTACGTGGTGCCGTTGAAATATGTCGACGATAGCTATTTTCAGATGATTGAACAGCCACTAATCGAAGGAAATTACTTTAGTGCTGCCGATATCAAAGATCAAACTGATGTCATGATAGTCAATGATGTTTTTGCTAAAACATTAGCTCCCTCAGGTAGCGCGTTAGGAAAAAAGATTGATTTTGGTAGCGGCCCAGTGACCATAATTGGTGTCGTTAAAGGGACAAATCATCCTGGTCGTAGTGATGTACCCATGCAGTCATATCGTCCAAATCATCTTTCGAGCACGGCGATGACGATTGAATTACAGCCAGGGGCGACCTTATCGCGGGAACAAGCTGTTGCGGTGTTAAAAAGCGTCACCAGCCAATTTACAGTGTTTGACTTAACCGCACTTGAAACGACCAAAGCCAGGTTATTATTTTCACAATATACCACGGCAATCACCAGCGCGATTTTAGCCTTACTAACATTTTTTCTGGCTGGCGTTGGGCTTTATGGGATTTTAAGCTACAGCATCCAGTTACGCAGTTTTGAAATTGGTACCCGCATGGCAATTGGCGCAAAACGCCGAGACTTAATTCTATTAATCATTAAAGATAATGCATCAGCAATTGCAATAGGAGTCACTGCGAGCATAATTATTATGCTCGCGTTATATATTGGCTATTCTGAGCAATTGGCAGATTATATTAGCCTACAATTACTACCGATGTTTGTGGTAACCGTCGTATTAATTAGCATGATTTCTCTATTCGCCTGTTATTGGCCACTGCGCGAATTCATTAATCGTCCTGCGATTCACTCACTACGAGGGAGCGATTAATACCGCACTGAGTAAGGGCATCGATAAGCTGCCCTTATACCAACCTAGGTAAGTAACTACAAACGTAATCACAGACTGCGGTAATTTTTAGCTTAAACTGCGAGTTAGCAGCGACTTGGTAGGACTCTCCAGCTCTGAATATTTGCCAATCATTGGCACCAGCCAATAATACATTCATTTCACCAGCTGTAACTGCCATAATCTCAGCGACATTAGTATCAAAGGTATACTCACCAGGCATCATCACGCCAAGCGTTTTTTCGGTGCCATCGGCTAAGATGATTTTATGTGATATTACCTTGCCATCAAAATAAACATTCGATTGCGCCAGTGCAGTTACGTTTTTAAATTCGGTCATTAAGTTTTCCTAACTAAGAAACAAAATATTTGCTCTAATACCAATTCCATTATTTAAGTGATCTATTTTGTAGCGAGGGAAAACGAATTAGAACAAGGCGTTTATTTTCATATCTAGTTGTTCTAAATATGAAATAAACAACGCAGTTATCATTTGTTTTAACCGTAAAAAATGATCACCTTTTTAATGTGATTGGTATCCAACATCAACACAAAACATTTCTGGATTATCCGTGCCTTCGCCTAGCATCACATGTGATGAAAACACATGAATTGGTGTTAGATCCTTACGTTGTAACACTCACTCGCCAGCAGGGATCGCAATACCTTTACTAAACCAATTATTAATTCCTGCAACAACTACTGATTGCATCGCCTCAGGAATGATTAACTGCTCCAGTCTTTTTCCAATCGCTTCACTAAAAGTATAACCATAGATTAACTCACTGGCCTTGTTCCAGTAAATTAGTTCACGATTCTTGTTATAGCCTTGAATAGCAACCGATGGTACGCCATTAATCAGCTCAATAAAGTTTCGTTCTTCTCCCATACAGGCAATGGTTTGACTTTTTTCGTACTTAATTAGGTCTAGAATTAAATTAACTTCAGTTTGGTGCTCGGGAGTAATAGAATCGCTAACTAAAAGTTCTAACACTTTACTACAACGTAATATGTGGGCTTCAAGATTATTTTTCAAAAACTCTAGGTCTCTATCGCCTGTTTAATCTCGAGTTACAATAATGATAAAGTACTTAACTTTATCATTATTAGCAAAAACATCATCAAATTGAATTAGATCAAACAAAAAACATCTATTGCAGTGCAAACAGATCTTTTCATCGGTTATTATCATTGTGGTAAAGGTAAGGCTTAAACTGCGATATTGACCTTCGGTAACAACGAATTTAACACATCTTCAAATTGCTCTGTTGCTTCTTCAACAACATACTCAATAACATCTTCTGACAAGTTAATCGCCTTCCAAGCAAGATCATTGCGGCTAGAATTGTAAATTACAGGCCCCTTGTGTTCATGCGAGGGCAAACCAGGGTAATATTGAGCGGTGATGTAGCTAGCCAAATATATAATTGAAGCCTCGGCTTGATACTCAGACGCTAACTGTGGTGAATGGTGATGTAATATTGTTTGTTGTAGCCACGAAGGTAATTGCCAGTGTTTACATAATTCGTAACCCAGTTCTTGATGATCAAAACCTAACACTTTGTGCTCGGCAACTGTTACATCAATCCCATAACGTTTTACTAAATCACAAACTTGGAGTGATTTTTGCGGTTTAATATCAAAGTAGATCAGTTGGCCAATATCGTGGAGTAAGCCAGCAATAAATAGCCGTTCACAGTTAGGCAGATAGCTATGCAATGCTAAACGCCGAGCAACTAAACCCGTAAATATACTATGGCGCCAAAATACCTCGATATCTATTTCACCGTGTGCCAGTGAGTCGACGGCTTTGATGATAGCAGCGGTAAGGATTAGTTGTTTAAAACTTTGTTGACCAATAATCGAAATAGCGTGATCGATGCGCTCAATTTTTCGTGGCATATTATAAAAAGCACTATTAACTAACCTAAGCACACAGATTGC
>JABSRS010000382.1 GCA_013214885.1 Gammaproteobacteria bacterium | reverse complement strand
GCTAATGCTGCTAATGCTGCAGCTGCTGACCCTACTGATGCAGCTGCAGCAGCTGCTGTTGTTACTGCTAATGCTGCTGTTGTTACTTCTAATGCTGCTGTTAGTACTGCTAATGAAGCTGTTGTTACTGCTAATGCTGTTGTAGTTACTGCTAATGCTGCTGTTGTTACTGCTAATGCGGCTGTTAATACGACTGCCATTGCTGCTGCTGCTGCTGATGTTGAAAATGTTATAGCAGCAGCGGATCTTGCTGCTTTTAATATTCCGGCAAGTTGTAACGATGTTATTGACCCAGACAACATTGTAAATTTCACGATGGATAGAGGTGACCTTACTGACTTAATCGTTGAAATTGACGGTAAAGGCGTTGGCGACATTATTATTGATATTGCTGATTTACATAATCAACCGATGCCTGCTGGCACCAAGGTCACTTTCAGTGTTTCAGAAGGCGGTATTGCCGGTCAATCGACTTTTGATTGGCGCAGTGAAAATCACAATGGCGGTATGAGATTTGGTATCAGCATCACAGGTGCTGAGACTCCGGCAACCGGGGTGATTAGCGTAGCAGTCGAAACACCGTTAGGGGTCGGAACTTCCTTTTTCTTAGGGACAATTAAAATAAACTAAAATATAAAGGTGCCCAAGGGCACCTTTTTTATTTGATTACAAAACAGACGAAATTAGGGTTATTTGCTAAAAAAACAGCAGTTAACCCAGTTTTTTTCACTCTAGCCCTTGAAATTCCCTCCTAAACCAATTATATAATGAGCAATTACAGAATTTTTATTTCCACCTCCTTATTGGACGCATTTATTTTATGGGAAAATCATTAGTAATAGTGGAATCGCCAGCTAAAGCGAAAACTATTAACAAATACCTTGGTAAAGACTTTATTGTTAAGTCGTCGGTCGGTCATATTCGTGATCTGCCCACTTCTGGCTCGGTCAAGAAAAACACATTCACCAAAACACCGGCTGAAGTGCGAAAAATGGAACCTGAAGAAAAAGCAACTTATAAAGCCGCGCGTGACAAGCAGCAGCTGATTAATCGCATGGGAATTGATCCCCTTGGCGGTTGGGACGCTCATTACGAAGTCTTGCCTGGCAAAGAAAAAGTTGTTAACGAATTAAAATCTCTTGCCGAAACTGCCGATTTTGTCTATCTCGCATCGGATTTGGATAGAGAAGGGGAAGCCATTGCCTGGCACCTCAAAGAAATTATTGGTGGTGACGAAAAACGCTTTAAACGCGTGGTCTTTAACGAAATCACTGAAAAGGCGATTAGCGAAGCATTCGACACGCCAACCCAGTTAAACATGGACGGCGTTAATGCCCAACAAGCCAGACGATTCTTAGATCGGGATGTTGGCTATATGGGGTCGCCATTATTGTGGAAGAAAGTCGCCCGTGGTTTATCGGCTGGCCGAGTGCAATCGGTGGCAGTGCGCCTAGTGGTTGAGCGTGAACGTGAAATTAAAGCCTTTAATCCTGAAGAGTTTTGGGATTTACACGCCGATGTATCAAGTACAGATGCTAGCAAGCTGGTATTAAAAGTTACTAAATTTGAAAACAGTGCATTTAAACCCGTTAGCCAGCAACAAAGTGATGTTGCGGTTACAGCATTAAATACCGCTAGCTTTACGGTTAAGTCGCGTGAAGACAAGCCAACAAAATCTAAACCTAGTGCGCCATACATCACATCGACCCTACAGCAAGCTGCAAGTACTAAACTTGGGTTTGGGGTTAAGAAAACTATGATGATGGCTCAGCGTTTGTATGAGGCGGGTTATATTACCTATATGCGTACCGACTCGACTAATCTAAGTTCAGAAGCTGTTGAAAACGTCCGTGAACATATTACTAAGCAATATGGCAAAGATTACTTGCCAGCAGATCCGATTCGTTACGGTAGCAAAGAAGGTGCCCAAGAAGCTCACGAAGCCATTCGTCCAAGTGATGTTAGTCGTAGTGCTACCTCATTAACAAAAATGGAACGTGATGCCGAGCGTTTATATGAATTGATTTGGCGCCAGTTTGTCGCCTGCCAGATGATGCCAGCACTTTATGACGTCACAACACTTAAAGTTACTGCTGCCGATTACGAGTTAAAGACCACTGGTCGTACGGTTAGATTTGAAGGTTGGACTAAGGTTCAATCATCAGTTAAGCGTAAAGGCGAAGACGATATTACACTACCAGCATTAAAAGTTGGCGAAGTGTTAAATCTTGATGCCCTTAATCCCAAGCAGCATTTTACTAAGCCAACAGCGCGCTTCAACGAAGCCTCATTGGTTAAAGAGCTGGAAAAGCGTGGCATTGGTCGACCATCAACTTACGCTTCGATTATCTCAACCATTCAAGACCGAGGTTATGCGCGCGTTGAAAACAAACGCTTCTTTGCTGAGAAGATGGGCGAAATTATTACCGATCGTCTGGTGGAAAATTTTGGTGAGCTACTTTCTTATGACTTTACCGCGCAAATGGAGCAAGAGCTCGACCAAATTGCCCACGGTCAAATGGATTGGAAAGACTCGCTAAATAATTTCTATAAAGGATTTACCGAGCAACTTGATATTGCCAACTTAAGCCCAGAAGAGGGCGGTATGCGCCCGAATCAAATGGTAATGACGGATATTGAGTGTCCGACTTGTAGCCGTAAAATGGGGATTAGAACAGGAACAACTGGCGTATTCCTAGGTTGTTCTGGTTATGATTTACCACCGAAAGAGCGCTGTAAGACCACGATTAATCTCACCAGTGGTGATGATGCCGTTGCCGCCGATGATGACGCTGAAACACAAGCGTTAATGAAACGTCGTCGCTGTCAGACCTGTGATACTACGATGGACCCTTATCTGGTCGATGAAGAACGTAAGTTACACGTTTGTGGTAACAACCCAGCTTGTGAAGGCAATGAAGTTGAGCAAGGTCAGTTCAAAATCAAAGGCTATGACGGTCCAATTATCGAATGTGATCGTTGTGCTAGCGACATGGAACTTAAGAATGGTCGCTTTGGTAAGTATTTCGCTTGTACTAATGTTGATGAGTGTAAAAACACCCGTAAACTGCTTAAAAGTGGTGAAGTTGCACCGCCGAAAGAAGATCCTGTGCATTTACCTGAGTTAGAATGTTTGAATCATGATGCCTACTTTGTATTACGAGATGGTGCCGCTGGTATATTCTTAGCCGCGCATACTTTCCCTAAAGCACGTGAAACCCGGGCACCACAGGTTGCTGAATTACACCGATTCAGAGATAGAATTTCAGAAAAATTCTATTACCTTGCTGATGCACCACAAACCGATCCCGATGGTAACAACGCCATTGTTCGTTATAGCCGAAAGAGCAAAGAACAATACGTGATGACCGAAATTGAGAAAAAGGCCACTGGCTGGACTGCTCATTATGAAGGTGGCAAGTGGGTTGAAAACCAAAAAGCTAAACGTGCAGTGAAGAAAGCTGC
>JABSRS010000381.1 GCA_013214885.1 Gammaproteobacteria bacterium | reverse complement strand
AATTAACCACCGGCTTGGCGCTCGTCCGATACTTCAAATTCGCTGTCATTGAGTTTTATATATGCTTGAATATTAGTTGCCACCGCTTCAACGACATTAACTGCAACACTATTGCCTAACTGTTTCATTGCTTGTGTTTTGGTTACCGGAAAACTAAAACTTTCAGGAAAGCCCAACATTCGCTTACCTTCTTTAGATGTTAGTCTTTTAACTTCACCATCAACCCAGTAACCGTCCCAATTTCTGCGATCATCAATAGGTGACGAACGACCACCAACTCGCAAGGTTAAACCAATATCTCTACTACATACGCCTTCCCAAACATCGCTCATGGTAGTCGTTAATGGTACTGGCTCTGGAAACTTAAACTCACCAAGCTTATCGTTTTTAAATCCAACCATAAAAACACGAGGTCTGAGTTGCGGCAAACCAAAATCAGAAGCTTTTATTACCTTGTGGTAAAAGGAGTAGCCTAAATCATTTAAAATAGCTTTGATTACTTGAAACGTTTTACCATCATCGTGCTTAAGTAAATGCCTAACATTTTCAAGTAAGAATGCTTTAGGTTGTTTTTCTGAGATGATGTTGGCGATATAGAAAAACAAATTACCTCGGTCGTCGTCAAAGCCTTTTTTGAAACCAGCTTGGCTAAACGGTTGGCAGGGAAAGCCAGCGCATAACAAATCAAAGTCTGGGATCTGTGCTTTGATATCTGCTGTTGCTATCGCCTTGATATCATCATTATAAAGACCATTAGCGAATAAATTTGGTGATATAGCAGAGTAATTCTCAATGTAGGTTTTTCTGGCGTGTTGATCAATTTCTGATGCAAAAACACATTCACCGCCTAAGCGATGCAAAGCTAGATGGAATCCACCGATACCCGCAAATAAATCTATAAATTTCATAAAATTTTAATTCGACCATTTATTTATACAGATTCAGTGTTCGATAATTCGAATTCGACATTAAATTAACTGTACAGGTTAATAAAAACAATTTGAGGATTATATAGCTTGGGGGAAGTTATGTAACTAAGCATTACCAATAATTGTGACGTTTCGAATAGACAATATTTTTGCCTGTTTAAATAGCTGCTCCAGCAAGTAATGGTGGGGACTAGCGGGTGGTGCCGAACAGCTAACTTGAAAGACAGTTTTTGTTGAATAGAATATAACTCGCTTAATTAATTTCTGTTTTCCCTCTCTGTCAGACTAGTTGTCGTTAGCAAACGAGAAAATCCCACTTCTGACTTCGATTATTTGTGGGGGTATTACCCCCCTTTAAACTTGACAGTGATTCACCAGCAAATACAGTATCAAGATCAAAAACAAACTCTAAGCAAGCATCTTATTTTTCACCCTGTATCTCAAATGAATCGCTTTTTAAACGAGCTTTACCGTCTTGTTCAACTATCCAGTGCTCACGATGTACTACACCGAAGGCTTTGTTCATCTCCCAATTTGAAGTTAGAATATACCCGCCATCTTCAGCAGCTTCCCACTTAACATTCGAATATTCAACATTAGCAAACCCTTGATCAATGATGTTTTGCCAACACCCTAAGATCTGTTCTCGGCCTTTGAACACACCTAATGGTTTTGCTTCCATGATACAGTCTTCGGTGTACTGAGCAGCACATCCAGCAGCATCTTGGTTATTGAATGCTTTTTGCCAAGCACTAATCCCTTCTTTACATAGTGCTAAAATATTTTTATCAGTCATGATCTTGCTCTTTAGTTAGTTATGGAAACGAGTAAATAATAAAACGTTTTATTAAGTCTAAAAACAAAGATAATAGAATTTACCGTTCTGTTTATTAGGACAATAAAAATGAAAAAATTGCGTCATATGTCAGTGTTTGCTTATATTGTTGAAGCAGGCTCAATTACGGGTGCAGCAGAGTCACTTCAATTGTCAAAATCGGTAGTGAGCCAACACCTTAAGGTACTAGAACGAGAACTAGGTGTTTTATTAATTAAACGAAGCACGAGGAAGCATACCCTGACTAGTACAGGAAGAGATTTTTATGAATCCTGCAAAGAAATAAACAAAATCACGGAATTTGCTTGGCAGCGAGCGCAGGAATCAACAGAAATTCCTAATGGTATTATAAAAATTACAGCTCCTAATGCACTGATGGACGTAGTTATCGCTCCAGCAATAGGGAAATTACTAAAACAATATCCGCTACTTGAGCCTGAGTTAATTAGTGGTGATACCCAATTAGATTTGATGTCAGACAATATAGATTTAGCAATTAGAGTTGGTCCCTCTCAAGCAAGTAATATTAAGCAACGTAGAATTGGAGAATTCAGAGATATTCTTTGTGGCAGCCACGCTTTAGTACAGCAAGAGGAAATTGATAACGCTCTGTACATAGCGAATAAATGGCAGGGTAAACATATTAGTCACCACTTTAATGATATTGATGGAAATGAAGTGCTTTATGAAGCTACTGCGCTGTGTCGAGCTAATTCATTTTATTCTTGTTTAGCGTTGATAAAGGAAGGTGCTGGTATCGGATTGATTCCTGATTTTCAGTTTAATATGATAAAACCAGTTTTGTGTGAAGTTTTCCCAAAGTTGAAACTACCAATAAACCAAGTATATGCATTACACACATATGATAAACATCTGCCCTCAAGTATTAAAGTTTGCATAGAAGCTATAGAAGAACATCTTACTAAATTGTCTGAAAAATGAGTTATTAATAACATTCGAGTACGCTATTCGTCCAATCACTACACAACAGTTTTTAACATAGTTAGTGCTGTGTAAAACATCATCACTATCGCAATATCGAACAAATGACTTTGTGACGCTAATTTCTTTGGCTTACTGTCTCCGTTATTAAGACGCTGTTATTACTGCATCTATTATCTTTGACGAGTTATATTGAAGTACCGTAAGCGTCTGCCAAACAGCACCTTCACTTAGCAACGCCCAATCGTTAGATTGCTTCAATCATTAATTTGGAGTAATCATCATGAACAACACACAAAAATATGACTGGCCGGCGCTTATCACGCAGCAAGTAGAAAGCGGTGATACCGTCGCTCAATTTTGTCGCGACAACAAGCTTGTCAGTAAGTCGTTCTATAATAACCGCGCTAAAATGTCGGTATCTCAAACAACTACGGCATTCATCAAAGTTCAAACCCAGGTCTCGCCTAGGAAACAGTTAAGTTTAACTATCAGCGATGCGACATTGGCCATGCCAGTCGATATTGATGCTATATGGCTGGCAACGCTTCTGCGGGAGTTGGCGTAATGCAGATGTTTGTTGAGCCAAATTGTATCTACCTTCACCGAGATATCGTAGATTTTAGAAAATCCATTAATGGTCTCTCGTTGATTGTCGAACAAGAGCTTGCCATGGATATTTACTCGCCAGCGCTTTTTGTGTTTTGTAACAGGCAGCGCGACAAGCTTAAAATACTCTACTGGGATCGCACTGGCTTTGCGCTGTGGTACAAGCG
>JABSRS010000380.1 GCA_013214885.1 Gammaproteobacteria bacterium | reverse complement strand
CAGGCACAGCAACTGGCGTTGCTTTCGCTTGTTTAATTGTCCAACCATCAGTTAGGGCATCTTCGAACGCTTTTTTGGTTTTCGGGCTAACATAAGATGCTGCCGATAACTTCATTAACATTGGTGACGCTTTAGGTGCCGTCAAAGGACGTTTAACCCCGTCATATTGGTCAATACTGTCAAGAGATAGCCCTAATACTGCCATTTGCAATGCGGCTTGGCGCATCTGAACATCACTTGGCTTCTTAGGATTAGCATTAACCGCAATCGCCACCACATCATCTTTATCACTTAGGATGTTATCAACTAACTTGGTTAATACATTCTTAGGACCAAATTCAATGAACACACGTCCGCCATCGGCGTAGATATTATCGATTTCTTGATTGAAGTGTACCGACTCAAGAATGTGCTTCTTAAGGCTCTTCTTGATTTCCGCTGGCTTAGTTGAATGCGCTTTACCTGTACTGTTTGAGAATACAGGAATAGTTGGCGCGTTAAACTTAGCGCTATCAATCGCTTTAGCAAATGGCTTTTGGGCATGACCAACCAGTGGCGTATGGAACGCTGCAGATACTGGCAACGGCACAACTTTATAGCCTTTGGCACTTAACTCTGTCACAGCAACATCAATTTGACTGCTAGTCCCAGCTATAACGACTTGGTTGTTCGAGTTGTAGTTAGCAATTGAAACATCTTGAATGCTTTCAAGATCAATAGCCACTTTAGCGGGGTCACCAACGACTGCAGCCATCTTGCCAGCATCAAAGCTCTTACCTTCAGGTGCTGCCATCGCCTGACCGCGACTACGCGCTAACATCAGATAATCACTTTCGCTTAATACCCCAGCTGCCCAAAGTGCGGTTAATTCACCGAAACTATGACCTGCCGTGAAATCTGCTTTAAAGCCAGCTTGTTCGAAAATCTTGTATAAGCTAACACTCAACGTACCAATCGCAGGTTGTGCGTGTTGGGTCTGGCGCAGTAATTCGTCTTGTGCTTTGCGCGCCGCATCGGTGTAAACCGGAATCGGATAAGTAATCGCTGACAGATGACTAAGTTCTGCACTCGCAAATTCATTATCCATCGCATTAGTTGTCGCCATCACACTCGGGAAGTTACAAACCAGTTCGCGGCCCATGTTAACGTATTGCGAACCTTGACCAGAGAACAGTGCTACCACCTTACCTTTAGCATCGATACCGCTCTTGCGATAATAAATACCCGTTGGCACAGTCCAATCATTGACACCTGATTTAGCAGCAAACTGTTTCAGCGCAGCTTCAATCATCGCCATTGCTTCGCGAGCATTACGCGCGGTAAAACCAACACGAGCAATATCGTTAGCTGGTGTTGTTAGCGGGAACTCGGTCACTAAGGCATTAAATATAAATGGCTGAGCATCAGCATCAACATTAAGTTTTGTCTGCCAGCTCGTTAATTCACTAATCAGGGCTTGCTCATTAACACCGGTGATTAAAATTGTTTGGCTAACTGAGTTTAAACGATAAGCACCTTGCTGCTGCGCACTATATTCTTCTAATACGATGTGGAAGTTGGTGCCACCGAACCCAAACGAGCTAACACCAGCACGACGAGGCGCGCCATCTTCTCTTGGCATCCATGGGCGATTTTCGCTATTTAAATACAATGGGCTGTTTTCGATATCAAGTGCTTCACTTGGCTTATCGATATGAATGGTCGCTGGCAATACCTTGTGGTGAAGTGCCAAAGCTGCTTTGATCATGCCAGCAGAACCTGCCGCTGATTTAGTGTGACCAATTTGTGATTTAACTGAACCAAGCGCAATGTGCTGCTTCTTATCGCTTTCAGCACCAAAGTGCATGGTTAAGCCACCGAATTCAGCGGCATCGCCTGCTTTAGTACCCGTACCATGACCTTCGATCAGACCACAAGTTTCTGGCGCAAAACCAGCATCTTCATAAGCACGTTTTAATGCTTTAGCTTGACCGTCTGGACGTGGTGCGTAAATAGATTTGAAACGACCATCAGACGAGGTACCAATTCCTTTAAGGACCGCATAGATTTTGTCGCCATCGCGCTCAGCATCTTCAAGACGCTTAAACGCCATCATCCCGATACCTTCGCCAACTAGCATGCCTTTCGAGTCATCATCGAACGGACGAATATCATCGTTAGTGGTAAATGCAGGGGTCTTCGAGAAAGACATGTACATAAATGGTGAGTTATCACAACAAACACCACCAGAGATCATCACTTCAGAGCGATATTCTAGTAAGTCTGACACCGCCATCTTAATTGCAGCGAGTGAACCAGCACAAGCAGCATCAACCACACAGTTAGTACCACCAAAATCGAAACGGTTAGCGATACGACCTGCTATCACGTTGCCTAGCATACCTGGGAACGAATTTTCTTCCCAGCCGATGTAAGCTTTCTTGAATTTTTCGATGATCATCGCGCGATCAGCTTCATCAATACCAGAAGCTTTTAATACTTTCTCAAGTACTGGACCCTGCAAGCGCGAGGTTAACGGTGAAATTTGTTTCTGACCACCGCCGACACCCAAGGTGATACCTATTTTGTCGTGATCATAATCTTTGCCAATGCCAGCATCAGCCAGCACATCACGGGCAACAATTAGCGATAACAATTGCGCGATGTCGGTCAGTTCTAAAATGTTTGGCGGCAAACCAAATTCCATCGGATCAAAATCTAACTCTGGAATAAAGCCACCACGTTTACAGTAGGTTTTATCAGGAGCACGCTTGTCACTTGAGTAATGATCGTCAATTTCCCAGCGATCGCTCGGGACATCGATAATTGCATCAACTGAGTCAACGATGTTGTCCCAGAATTGGTCAAGATTTTTGGCATCAGCAAACACCGATGCCATGCCAATGATCGCGATCGGTGTTTGTTGCAACCGTGAATTGAATTGTTGGTCATCAGCGCTAGTTACTGCCACCGGTGAATTTTTGGTTTTAGCCATTACTTATTGCTCCTGTTGAAATTCATTTGCGCTTTCACTCTCGGCATCTTGGTCGAGCAGTCGAAAGCGACTTAAAAATTCGTGATAGTTACCCGCCAAAATTCGGCGAATATGAAATGGGGCCTTGGTCAGAACGTGGGTCATATAACGGCTGGCTGCTTGTTGTTCATCGCCATCGTAAATATCGACATAAACCCATTTCGAGATGGGATCATTAGCGACAAGTAGTCGACGCTTGCCCGCATTTTCATCAAATTCTGGCAGTTGGTAAACTCGCACTTGAAAGACTACGTGCGCTTGCAAATCGTCGGTAAGATTGAGCACTTCACGCATCGCCTGCGGACAAACCTCTGACAGGATCACTTTATGATCCTCGGTATTTTCCAGGGCGACTTGAATGGGTTGGTTATCATGGTGGGCCTGATCGGCATTGTTTGCCTTGCCACCAGCTTGCATATCAGCCAGCTTTGAGATGCCGTGTCGCTTAAGACAACGTTGCAACCCCGCGCGTGACACGCC
>JABSRS010000379.1 GCA_013214885.1 Gammaproteobacteria bacterium | reverse complement strand
ATTTGCGAGCCGATCCGAGAAAGCCTGGGGATAATTATGTGTCAGCATTACCTCTGCCATGGATTATGGAACAGGTATATGCAGTAGGGATGGCACTTATCTCGCGTCAAATCGTTAACTTTGTTGAAGAACAGCAAACTATGATGGCGGACATGCGCGAAATTGGACCTAACTTTGTGTTGCTAGCACCACGAGTCTGGGAAAACATTCTAGCTGACGTCCAAGCGCGCATGATGGACTCAACCCCGTTCAAACAAAAAATCTACGATTATGCGATGAAACTTGCCTATGCCGCGCAAGATCAGGGCAAAAAATCTATCGTGGCGGAATGGTTACTATTAAAAGCATTGCGTGACCGCATAGGGTTTAGTTTCCTCGACTCAGCCGCGACTGGTGGTGCTGCAATGGGACCTGACTCATTTAAATTCTTCCATGCCATTGGTGTTCCGCTACGTCAACTTTACGGTCAAACCGAAATGTGTGGTGCTTACACCGTGCACAAGGAAGGCGATATTGATTACGACAGTGTTGGTTTCCCATTTGATAACGCACAAATAGAGGTTATTAACCCAGATTCAGAAGGCATTGGTGAGATTATTGCCAAAACCGTCGGGATGTTTACTGGTTATCTCGACAACCAAAGTGCTTACAATGCCGATGTTATCGATGGTTGGATGCACACGGGTGATGCTGGCTATATTAAAGAGTCTAATGGTCATCTGGTGGTTATTGACCGGATTAAAGATATGGCAACGACCTCTGGCGGGGTTAGCTACTCACCGCAATACATCGAAAATAAACTCAAGTTTTCATCGTTTATCGGTGAGGCGGTTATCCTGGGTAAAGATCGACCTAACCTAACGGCGATTATCTGTATTCGCTTTACGATTGTGTCGAAATGGGCCGAGCAGAATAACCTTGGATTCACCAGTTATTCTAATTTGTCTGCCCAGCCTGAGGTTTATCAGAAGGTCAGGGAAGAAATTGAGCACGTTAATAAAACGCTGCCCGAAGCGCAGCGGATCCAAAAATTCATTTTACTTTATAAGGAACTCGATGCCGATGATGGCGAGCTAACACGTACCCGTAAAGTGCGTCGTGGTGTGGTCGCTGAGAAATACAAAGATATTATCGAGTCAATTTATTCTGATAAAGAAACGGTCGATATTGACACAATGATCACCTTCCAAGATGGCAGCAAAACCCGGATTCAAACCACGTTAAAGGTTGAAAAGCTTTTTGAGTCCAATGTTGTCGAGATCAACCAACAAAGGAAACAAGCATCATGAACTTTGAGCTATTAACCCAGCTTGTGATTAACGGGCTGATTGTAGGATTGTTATACGGTGTGGTCGGGATGTGTTTCGTTCTGGTTTACAAATCAACCCAAGTGGTCAACTTCGCCCAAGGTGAGTTCTTACTAATTGGTGCGTGGGTCTGTTGGGCATTTTTAGTCTATCTCGAACTGCCCTTTGTGGTCGGATTCTTACTGACGTTAGTCTTTATGGCTGCATTTGGAATGTGTTTGCAAATGCTGGTGCTCAGACCAATGATTGGTGAACCGATTATCTCGGTGATTATGGTGACCATTGGTTTATCAATTTTCTTCCAAGCACTGATGAAATGGATCTTTGGCGTCTCGGCTGAAAGCTATCCGCAGGTGTTTGAACAAGAAACCTTCGTTATCTTCGGCTTACATGTTGAGACGGCTTACCTAATGAGTACGGTGTTCGCATTGATTATCATGGCTGCATTCTACTTTTTCTTTAAGCATTCAAAGCAAGGTTTGGCGATGCGAGCTACCGCATTTGATCAACAGGTTGCGCAATCGTTAGGCATATCCGTTAAACGCGTATTTGCGATGAGCTGGGCCATTGCCGCCACAGTATCAGCTACAGCGGGCGTGGTTATTGGCATGGTCAACGGCGTATCTGATTCACTATCGGTTATCGGCATTAAAGTATTCCCTGCGGTTATCTTAGGTGGGTTGGACTCTATTATCGGTGCAATTGTTGGTGGCTTAATTATTGGCGTACTAGAAAACGTGGCTGAATTTGTCGATGGTCAATACCTCCACTGGGGTAATTTATATGACATCGCACCATTTTATGTGCTGTTGATTATCTTGTGGTTCAAGCCATATGGACTCTTTGGTACTAAAGATATTGAACGTATCTAGATAATGCTTGTTTAACGAAATTTAGGAAAATTATTATGGCTACAACATCGATGCGACCGTGCGGAGACTTCCGTACCAGTTACAAGCAAGATACTACGATTTTTGAAACGAAGTCTATTTGGGCCGGGGCATGTGCATTAATTACCGCCTTGTGTTTTGCCCCATTTATTCTCGATGAGTATTACTTATCGCTTTTTATCCAAATCTCGTATTTAGGGGTGGCAGCACTGGGTTTAAACATCTTAGTTGGCTTTACGGGGCAAATATCACTAGGTCATGGCGCGTTCTTTGGCTTTGGCGCATTTGCTTCTGCTTGGATTAATACCACGTTACATGTACCGGTATTTTTCGCCATTCCGCTAGCGGGCTTTATGACCATGGCTGTCGGTATGATGTTTGGTTTACCAGCGGCACGAATTAAAGGCTTATACCTGGCGATAGCGACCTTAGCGTCACAGTTTATTATTGAAGATTTCTTTGCCCGTGCCAACTGGTTCTCTGGTGGCTCATCGGGTGCGTTAGCAGAGCCTGTAAATATCTTTGGCTTTGTGTTTGATACCGACCAAAGTTTCTTTTACATCGCGTTATTTGCGCTAGTGAGTATGTACCTTTGGGGCAGTAACTTAATGCGCTCTCGTGATGGTCGTGCCTTTGTTGCGGTGCGCGATCACTATCTCTCAGCAGAAATCATGGGAATTGAGCTAACTAAGTACCGGTTACTGTCATTTGGTATCTCAGCATTCTACGCTGGTATTGGCGGCGCGTTATATGGCCATTACCTTGGTTATGTATCAGCAGAAGGCTTTACTATCATGCTTTCTATCCAGTTTTTGGCGATGTGTATTATCGGTGGTCTAGGTTCAATTAAAGGTACGCTAATGGGCGTGATCTTTATGGTGTTATTGCCTGAAGCACTTGAAGGCGGTGTTGGCCTAATGAAAGAAACTGATTGGGGCAATATTCCAGCGGTAGTCGATGGGATTGCTTACATTAAGGAAATGTCGATTGGCCTAGTGATTATCTTGTTCTTAATCTTTGAACCAGAAGGTTTGGCTCATCGCTGGAAGCAAATTAAAAATTATTGGAAATTTTATCCGTTTTCTTATTAACAGAAACGATAGATCAAGTCTCGGAGCCCTGAGCACTGTTTGCCAGATTTTATTAGAGTATGTGCAAGATTTGGCAAAAGTAACACACCAAAAAAACGCGAAATTGATTCGCAACTATAAAAAAAGGGAAATGTTATTATGCGTAAGACTGTATTAAGCAAAAACAAGCTAAATAAGACCATGCTAAGTAGTGCAATTTTAACCGCGATGGCACTGGGTATGAGTGCACA
>JABSRS010000037.1:3881-15489 GCA_013214885.1 Gammaproteobacteria bacterium | reverse complement strand
AAATCTCGTTGTAATAGATTACTGACTGATTTCCCTTCTGGTCCTTCGTAAGAGTTGTAACGTTTTGGCCGAACTTTTGATTTTAGGTCTAATTCCAGCATCAGTCTCAGAACTTTTTTTGTGATTAATCACCATGCCCAGATTTCGCAGAGATAGCGTAATTCGTCGATACCCATAGCGTCCCTTGTGGCGATAAATATCTCACTTATTTTCGTTTTTTCTTTGCTCGTAATTTCTTTTCTTGGAGTAAGGCATCGAACTTTTTTAGCACGGCGTTCTCCGCTCTAAGGTATTCCAGTTCATCTATTAGTTCCTGTGCCGTCATAGCTGATGCTGGTTTAGTTGATACTGGGGGTTGAGTCTGTTTCATTAGAGATTTTCCACGTTTCTTGGGTCGTAACCCATCTATGCCATGTAACTCATAGTTACGTAACCAAACATGTAGATTGCCTGGAGAAGATAGATTATAGAAAGCACTTGCGTGAGTCAAAGACCAACGTTCAGTTCTCATTCTGGTCAGGATATTTAGTTTATCCTCTGTAGTGTAAGGGTTACAAGGTTGTAAGAAGGAGCGATCATGGTTAATTAAATATACTTAGCGTCAGTAACGAACCTGACGAGAAGAAACATTAAATAACCTGCCAAGTTCTCTCGACGATACACCATCAATACATTGTTGCGCGATGGTTGTTTTGAAACGTTTACTATATTTGGACATAAAAAAGACCCCCAGTAATTGGTTGTGAACTATTGGGGGTCACTTCATTATGCTGGGGCTTTTTTGTTACTACGAACTGCTATATCATTGCCCAACATAATATTTATTACAGATCTGTTGCTTTGAAAAAAATTCAATTGTTTGTTTGGCCTATTTTTTGTCTGTCTTTACTGATTTTTTGTCTTGGGCTCAGTTGGCAAGCCCACCGAGCCGTTAATTTCGCTTACCCTGTTTGGTATAAACTGCTCAACATCCAACAACATGTCACGGAATTCGCGCCCAAAAACAATTTTAATAAACACGATTTCCCCGTGTTAGACACCACCCAACATCTCCAGATGTTTGCCCAAATTAATCAGCAGATACACTCGGATGGCACAGGTCTTGGGTCCATTAAATATATCAACAGCCAAGGGTCTGAGCAACCGCTGTTAACCGACAGTGAAATCATTCATTTAACCGATGTTAGTATCTTGATTAACACATTGAGCTGGTTATGGTTGTTTAATATCATCCCGTTAACTGTCGGTGGTTTTGTTTATTATCATCAGAAAATTCAACAGCCTGCTCCTAAGCAGCAGTGGCAACTATTAATCATTGCCACGGTCATTCCTGTTATCAGTGTTGGGGTTATTGGCTTTACCAAAATATTTTATTACCTTCATCAATGGGTATTTCCAGATAATCATCAATGGTTTTTTTATTACCAAGATTCACTAATGAGTACCATGATGAAAGCACCTGATTTGTTTGCGGCCATCGGAGTAACGATTGTTATTGTTGCTGTACCGATTTTTATGGTTGCCTATTCATTGATTTTTAGCCAAACAAAAGAAGTCCCCAATGCGTCTAGATAAATTTGTTGCAAAAAGTACTGAGTTAACCAAAATTGAAGCAGCAGAGCTGATCCGTAGTGGTGAAGTCATGGTCAATGGTGAGGTCGCGTTAATTGAGTCGACTCAGGTTCACGAAGATAACCAAATCACGCTAAACGACCAAGTGCTGACAGCTCGCGCCTTTCGCTACATCCTAATGCACAAGCCTGCCGGGACCATTTGCTCAAACATTGATGAGGCCTACCCATCTTTATTCAATTATATTGACATAGATCGAGTATCAGAACTGCACATTGCAGGGCGGTTAGACGCTGACACCACGGGCTTAGTGTTAATAACAGATAATGGACGTTGGTCTTTTAACATCACCAGACCGACTCAACACTGTGAAAAAGTGTATCGGGTATCTCTATCTAAGTGCATTGCAGATGATGTGGTTGCGAAGTTTGAACAGGGCGTTATGTTGCACGGCGAACAACAATTAACGTTACCAGCCAGGTTACAAATTATCACCGCTAACGAGGTACTTTTAACCATTACCGAGGGTCGATATCATCAAGTTAAAAGGATGTTTTTTGCTGTTGGTAATCGGGTTGCGTCACTGCATCGCGAAAAGATTGGCAAGGTACAGCTCGATGTTGAAGAAGGGCAATGGCGTTATTTAAGCAACGAGGAAGTACAGTCATTTATGAAATAACCCCAGCGGAAGTGCGTGTGTGGTGCTGGGGTTAGATTGTTTGGCTACAGAATCAAAGCAGCAATGGTCCCAAAGATGATTATTGGGATATTGTAGTGGATAAATGTTGGGACCACGGTGTCCCAAATGTGATCATGCTGGCCATCGACGTTTAGCCCCGATGTTGGACCCAATGTCGAGTCAGATGCTGGAGAGCCAGCATCACCTAATGCGGCAGCCGTACCGACTAACGCGGCACAAGCTAGGGGTGAAAAACCAAATGAAAGGCCTAAAGGCACATAGATCGAGGCAATAATCGGGATTGTTGAAAACGACGAGCCAATGCCCATGGTGATTAACAGCCCTGTAATTAACATTAATACCGCTGCGAGCACTTTATTATCGCCAATAACCGATGAAACACCGGTCACTAGGCTGGTTATATCCCCAGTGGCCTTCATAACGTCAGCAAAACCAGCCGCAGAGATCATAATAAAGCCAATGGTTCCCATCATCTGAACCCCACCACTGAATATATCTTGTGATTCTTTAACTTTAAATACCCCGCCAGCAGCAAAAATAACTAGTGCAATTAAACTCGCCGCTATAATCGACTCAGTATACAGCTGTGTAAATAGTGCTGCTGATACTGCAACAAGTACTGTGACCAGATAGCGTGTTGAAATTGCTGTTTTAACTAATGGTTGAGTCAAGGTGCTTTGAGCATAAATACGTGGTTTGCGGTAGGTAATAAAAATGGCAGTCAGCAAGCCCAAGAGCATCCCAAAGACGGGTATCGCCATGACAAATGGCAATTGACTGGCACTAATGTCGAGTTGATTATCGGTTAAGTTTTTGTGCAGTAAATCATTGAGAAAAACATGACCAAATCCAATCGGTGCCAGCATATAAGTCGCGGTTAAACCAAACGTTAATACACACGCTACTAACCGTCGATCCAAATGCAGTTTATTCATTGCCGCAAGTAATGGCGGGACGAGGATCGGGATAAAGGCAATGTGAACAGGAATGATGTTTTGGGAACTAATAGCGGCCACTAATAACAGTGATATTAGTAACGCTTTAACCATCACTACTGAGGCTAAATGGTTTTTTGAATTGACTTTATCAATCACAAAACTAGCAATAATATCGGTAATGCCAGAGCGAGAAATGGCGACGGCAAAAGCACCAAGCATTGCATAACTCAGTGCAATAGGAGCACCACCACCGAGTCCATCGCTAAATACTTTAATCGTGGTCTCAATCGATAAACCACCAACCAGCCCCCCGACTAATGAACTGATGATAAGGGAGAAAACAATATTGACCCTAACCAGGGACAACATCAACATTAACAACACAGCAACGACAACAGCGTTCATACAAACTTAAGGCCAAACCAATAAAATAGGGCGTGAGTTTACACCGAACACTCAGCACAGACGATGCTTCAATTCACACTTTAACATTTCACCGTAAATACCTGGTTTTATTGACTGAAAAACCGCCTCGACTTGAGTCATATCAACAATATTTTGGTGAGTTAGGATATAATCAATTTTTCTTTATGTTGTCAGGGTTATGTCATGCCAAACACAAACAAACTTCAAAAAGTCAGTATATTTTTCGCTATTAGTTTTTTTATCGGTGCAGTAGCTTGTGTTGCATGGGTGTTATTACTCGGGGATAACTACAGCGATCTGATTAAATCAAGTGTTGCAGCGGGCTCTTTCTTCTGTTTTGCCTCTGGCGCGGTGTTATATACTATCGGTCGTACTAACTTGCCAAGTTTTAAACTCGACAAATAGTAGCCTTTTCAAAGCAAACAACCTTCAAACAATCAACTCTCCTGGCATGGCTGCTCGACAAAGCAAATAATGACCTACGACGGATTATTAGCGCCGTAGGTGTCTGGATGCCAGTTTAACCATGAGTAATGGCTAGAATTTGAAAGAAATTATCACGGGATCATGATCAGATGAGCGATAAACATCGTTAAACTTGTTCATTTTTCCCGTGTATTTTTTCGCATACTCTAACAACGGTGATTCAGGGGAGTTGATGTTCCATTCGGTCACATCGACCATCAATGCAGTTAACGAAGGGGAAGCCAAAATATAATCGAGCGTCCCCACTTCACCTGCAAATGAATAACCAAAAGCCTGTGGGTATTTAAGTGCCACAGTATTGATGTAGTCAAAGGAGTCAGATATAGTCGCTCCGTTATCTAAATGAAGTTCAGTCATCGAATCACCATTTTTGGTCACAAACGTATTGCGCGCTGCTTGAACCGAATGTCCTGACTTTAATCCTGTTAATACCCTGATTGGATCTTCTTTGGCGTACGAGTTCAAATCGCCAATGATTAATGTGTGGCCAGGTATTTTTGCCAGTTGTTGCCCCAAATAATACGCCGCGCTTACTCTAAAGTGTTCGCAAGATCCTTGCAAATCTGGGTCTTTATAGCTCTGAAGTCCAACATCTTCCCAGCAAGTTGACCCTTTCGATTTAAAGTGATTGACCGATACGGTTAACGGATATTGATGACCATCGATATTAAACGTCGCTGTTAACGCGTTTCTCATAAAGTTATGACCGCTTTCTTTGCCAACCCTTGGCGCATGCTGTTGTGGCATCGGTATACTAATTAGCTTTGATAATGAGACGAGGCTAGGGCGATAGATAATCTTATTGGTGATTGCTGAAGATTCTGGCGATAGCTTTTCTAGCGTTGTTGCTACAACATATCTTTTTGACGGTATAAGTTGGTTGTTAATAGTAGTTAGCAAATCAAAAACTGCTGAGCCTTGGTTATCACCATTGTTTTCGACCTCCATCAATCCAACAATATCAGCATCAAGAGCAATAATTGCTTGGCTAATTTTGGCACCTTGCAAAATAAATTCTGTTATTGATGTTGCCCCTCTGCTCTTGCCCATTGGATTAGCATTGCCACCAAACGGGGAGTTGAAGTAATTAAGCACATTGAACGTTGCGACACTAAGATTGCCTCGAATAATATCAGGCGCAGTGGTTCGATGATGGTTATGGCTAAAGTTTGCATTGGTTACTGGCTTAGTGACATAAAGCCTAAATTTATGACTGGCAAAGCCAAGTACCCCCGTTAAATCATTAATTTGGTCACCAACTCGCAAGTAATTACTGTTTTCACCATTGCTATCGGCAGTCCCAAAGTCTGGATACCATGGAATTTGTCCTCTGGGCGCCTTAACGAATGACTCAATTACGACACTGCGCTGCTTATTATCTAATAGCAGCGCCAAAGCCTGGGCACTTCCTGGCAAAAATAGCTGATTAGGTTGTCGATTAACTCTTAAGTGGGAAATAACCATATTGTTGCGGCGGTCAGGCGGTTGGTAACTAAAATTTCGCGTGATCAGCATCTTAGATTTGGGGTTAAATTTAATCAACATCCCTTCGTGGCGTTCAAGGGTCTGTGAGAAATCACTATCGCTTGCTAATGCATAAAGGGCAGTAGGGACGATTTTGTGGTGTCGCTTGGTAGCAACGATGTTTGTTGCGAATATAACAGTCTGGTGATTAATCTCTTTGACCTGTCCTGTTATGTTAACTACCTGACCAATGGCTAAATTTGCTTGAGTTATTTCGGTTAGCTTTGCCGCAACGAAAATACCATCGGATGTTTTAGCATTACCGTCGCCAACTACGTCCTGAATAAAAAAGCCTGTTGCTAGATCTTGTGCCAATTTCTTACGCACGATAGCGGTGACTGCGCCTTCAAACGAAACAATAGACTGACCAAGTAAGGGGGATTTTGTCGACGCCCCTTGAATGGTCATTATATCCGTCGCTATCGTGGTATTTTGCGACTGGGCATTAACACTGGTGAGCAATGACACCATCGTAAAAAAAATAATAATTTGTTGCATTAAATCTGAACCTTATCGAGCTTACAAAACTAGAACGGGGATAATAAGCGACCACTAGAAAATTACAAGCACAACATACACCGCGACATGCCGTGCTTGTTTATATTCCGCGTCGATATATCGTGTCCTATTCTTAACTAGCCAAACCCTTCAAATGGCAACGTTATAACGTACTGATTTTACGACGATAATATTTATTAAGTGCATTCTAATATGGCATGGCATGTGCAACGTTGTAGCAAATAAGTTTACTGCATCAATCGGTAAATGTTTTGTAACATCCAACGAGGTAATAATGAGTCAATTAGTGCAACAGCCATTTTATTTAAATGGCGCTGGTAGCGTCATAACCGAACCAGAATCTATTAGAAAAATCCCAGGAAATAGTGCAATTTGGGTCGGTATCTTTTCAGAACTCACCGAATTTGCGATGTTCTTTGTCATTTACTTTTTCTCAAAAGCTCACTATGCCGAGCAATTTGAGCAAGGACCACTCCATCTAAATACCCTAGCTGGGACCTTAAACACGGCAATACTAATCAGTAGCAGCTTTTTTGTAGCCAAAGCAATGCAGTCTATTCGTGCTAATCGGCCACAAGACTGCGTTCGTTGGTTATGGGGGACTTTCACAGCGGGTATGGTCTATATGCTAATTAAAGCATTGGAATATAGCTGGAACATTGACCAGGGGATCCACAGCGATACTAATTACTTCTACACCGTGTATTACTACATGACGTTTAATCACTTCTTACACGTCGGTTGGGCAAGCGGCAGCATCTTATGGGCAATTTATCGGGTCAACAAAGGCCATTACACCGTCGATCGCCATGCTGCATTAACCGCAATTGCCTGTTATTGGCACATGATAGATCTCGCTTGGATCATCATTTTCCCAATGCTATATGTTTTACGATAGGAGCATCAAAATGTTGAAATATAAATTAACCAAACTCGATATTACCTGGATTATCTTAATGATAATCACCTTATTAAATGCATTGGTTGCTGAAACAGCAGAGCCTAGTATCTTTATAACCGGCCTGATTTGTATTTCTATCGCCTATAAAGGACGTTTAGTCATCGATGATTTTATGGAATTACTTAATGCCAATAAAACTATTAGAACACTGATGCGCAGTTATTTTTATATCATTCCTGCCTTACTATTCCTCAGTGATTTATTTTCTGAGCAACTAGCAAATATTAGCAGGGTGTCTTAGTTATCGGGAAAAGGCTTTTGTCTCAATCGTAGCATTCTCCCCACGGGGAGGTGTCGTGCTAGTTTTTACCGAATATCCTTGGTTAAGAACATGCTATATGGATCTACTTGATAATGTGAAAATGGTTGGGACACTTGAAAACCAAAACTTCGATACAGCTTCTGAGCTGGAATGAAAGCATCCATGGTGCCAGTTTCAAGACTTATTTTTTCATAACATTGAGATTTAGCAGTTGCTAGCATATGAGTTAATAATTTAGCGGCAACGCCTTGTCTGATGAATTTATGGCAAGTACGCATTGATTTAAGTTCGGCGTGTGTTTGATCAAGTTTTTTTAACGCACCACACCCAGCCAACTCACCATTGATCCAAGCTGTCCAAAAGGTAACGTCAGGCGATTTTAGTGCCGACAAATCAAGTGCATGGACACTTTCAGGTGGTGAGTACTTCAACATATCCTGATGGTGTTCTTGCAGTAACTGTTGTACCTCAATACTTTCAAGGTTATCAATCTCTATTTTCATCATTATCCAATTAGGCGACATTATTACTAATAATTTAACAGATATTAGTTGATCGGCAAAGTGTAATTGTTATTTAGCGTGACAGGAATTGAGTGTATTCTACTCCTGCGAGTCAAAAACATCTTACTTTACACTGGAAAATATTGGCATAATTGTCTAATATTTATACATAGACACACTTTGAATAGGTGAGGGATATGAAGACTAATAACAACGTAACTGTAACTATTCTTTATTGCGAAAACACGTCAATGCAGCTTTTTCACGAAGTATGTCAGTTTCCATTAAATGATAATGACCGGGTTATCATTCCTGGCTGGTACAGAAAAGGTAAAATCATCATTGCTGTGTGTGATGGTAAAGTCTCAATTCGTAATACACTTGGCGAGCGTATTCTAGGAATTAACGACTATCGCCTAATTCCACACATCCAAAAAGCGTTACACAGTCGTCAGGTATTGATGTAAGAAAAATAACTCAAATTTAACAGCAGCTTTTCACGGCTTAAAGCAAAAATACAATAGGGCGGTTAGTCATCAATTATTTTATTGCTGAACTAGCAGCCATATTATCCAAAATATTATCAATATAACCAACGCAGCTATGAATTTCATGTTAGTTTATCTAATTTTGGCACCATATCATTGCTATTCACCAATCGATAAATATTCAATTTGTGTTGATAATGCTCACAAAAATCGGTACGAGCAATGGGCGGGGCACCAAAGGTATAGACCGAAATATTCTGAGACTTGATCCCCATTTCCAATAAATAACTTCCCGCTAACGTCGCAATTGCACCGCCAAGACTGTGTCCAGCGATGATGAACTTAGTGTAATTGTTTAGTTGATCGATATTTCGTTCTAAAAATAACGGGGGCACTTTGCCATCACTAAACTTTTTTTGTTTTAACGATTTATAAAACAGTTTTAATCAATGGTGAACTCTACCTTGCTGGTAAAAGTCTTGCTCTTTAGTATTGAAATTGGTCAACCAATCCATAGGCTCTTTTGAACCTTTAAATACAATGGTGACTATATTACAGCCAGTGTCTGGATCTTTGTTAAAGGTTAACAAAAATTGTAGGTCAACAATACTATAACGACTTTTGATAAAGCTATAAATGATCCGTTCAAAGCCTTTGTTTAGAAATTGTTTATGGCTTGCTGCAGAATGGTAATACACGGCGTCAAAATTATAATTAGCAGCGATAGTTTTATTAATCTCATCTTCACTTTTGTAAACTAACTCTGAAAGTTGAGCAAGATGTAATGCATTATTGAGATTCAATTGAGGACTAAATTTCACAGCATGCGGTTTTAAGCCACTTTCACGTTTAAATCAAGACGATAAATTCAAAAGGGCACTAGCTTGGAATAATGTTCTGACAATTTAAAGTCGTTATTTAAGAAAATTATTTGCTCTTTGTTAATCCAGTTGCCATCGTCAGACATTAGCTCGATGGTTGAGCCACTAATCACCCGAGGTAATAACTCGCTTAATTTGATTGCCAGAGGAAAAGATACGATGTGCATACCTGGTGACAATGTTTTAGTAATTCGATGACTCATTAAATGAAACTCAAATAATAGTGGATTATCAGTACATTACGCGTTGCGTTTACTTCAAACAACCATTTCTATTTTGCAAAATCACGCGATATAGCAAAATAGGGCGGTTCGATGGCTTAAACCTTGCGATCTTGTCCTGTTCGGGCACGATCTTTAATATTACTTTGAATGTAATTTTTGTCGGTAGTATCCGATGACGCATGACCAAGCTCGTCGGCCAAATGTTTTAACGGTCTAGAACCTGCATCCTCGGTGGCTCCCGTATGCCTTAACCAGTGAGTTGTCGCTGCCATTAAGTGATTCGCTTCATCGATAAAACCGTCTCTTTGCAATGCAGATACTGCAATATCAAAACTTTCCTCAACAATTCTACGGATTTGTCTGGCGGTTAAATTCCCTTTACCACGTCTTTTATTGAGTAATGAAGCATCTTCATCAGGAGACGGCATTGGTGAGAGCCCACGATATTTTCGATAACGTTTGAGGTATACAAGATACGCTGGCGGAACGGTGACATCACGAATTTTATTGCCTTTACCAAACACCGTTAAGTACCAAAAGCCGTCACTGTCAGATGAAAAATCAGACATGGTAGGTCGCCATTTTGGATGTTCACTCATTTCGGATACACGCAGATACAGGGTTTTTAACGTCGCCAATATAAAGACATTTCGTTCAAAATGAGGTTCTTTAAGTGCATGATCACACGTAATTCCTAACACATATTCCCATTGTAATTGACTGAGAGTATCAGGGGTTTTACGCTGAACTTGTTTGATTAAGAATGGGCAATTCTTTTTTACTACTGGTACGAAGTTCTTATCACAAAGCTCCAACATTTGAGCATGTTGGTAGAACACACTTAATGCGGTGAAAGTCGATACTAACGATTCTTGGGATGGTCGGTAATTAGTGACATCAGCAACGGCATCAACATTTTTCTTAATAATTGATTTAGCAACTTTTGCAACAAAAGGTCGCCACTTAGGATTAGAGATATACTGGCCATTACGTTGCTTAAATCGTTGTTGAACTGAGGTGCCAATCCAATTAGGTTGTGGCTCCCATACGAAATCGATGTAAGCATCTAAGTCGAACCGACCAATCTCTAATATTCCAGTCTCGCGAACTTGCCAGCAATACAAACACCAGCGTTCAATTTCATTTCGGAACCTTAAGAACGTGCCTTGAGATTTTCGGCCCATTAAATACAAAAAATCCAAGACTAATTCCAATTCGGTTAACGCTTGGGCTTTGATTGTTGGATCGAGTTGACTGAGAAACAAATCGAGCTGTGGGTAATGAATAGCTAACTCGTTTGCTTTAAGAATTTCTTGCTGTTGTTTTATGTAGTCAAAGCCATGGACTAAGGGAGTAATTTTCAACACGTATAATCAATCAATAATAATAAGGTGCTAATTATAAGATAGTTAACGTAATATAACACCCCTAATGTCCAATACTCTTAAGTATTGGACATTAGGGAGTTGAGTATCCATAGGGCTTACATACCTGGTCTAACTTAAAGCATATTGTAATGCGCATAATGTATATTATGTTAAATAGAATATTAATACTGTAAGAAGTGTTTGTTGTGCTGTCTGTTACTCCTACTTCTATGCATGGCTACTTTATGTTTTTAGGAAATCACCTGGCAAACTTAGCGCTGGTTATTTTTAGCTGCCCTTACTATTGCTGGAAATAATTGGTAGTTATTAGATCGTGCGCTCTGTCGATGAAATCGTTTTTGCTGGGCAATAGCGGCCTACCAGTTTATTGATAGACTGTCGCAATCATTCGCGCTTAGTCCTGGTTATTAATTTCTGGGACTTAGTTTGAGTTACTCGACAATAACTATTTAACCTTGGGATACCGCGCTACTTAGATGCTTTGGTACTATTAAGTTAATTGGTTGATCAAATAATTTAATATCATATTGCTGCTAACACATAAATGACGATGATTGATTGAATCTAAGAATGGTTGGTAGCCTAAATTATACTTATGATGATTGTTACGGCTGGTCCTAAGCCTTATTTCGAAATACCCATCATATTGCTTATGGCTGAATTGAAATGACTAAACGCTGCTACGTTAGTTTTACTAACTAGGATGCTGATGACAGGTTCAGATCTCACGTAGCGT
>JABSRS010000037.1:0-3838 GCA_013214885.1 Gammaproteobacteria bacterium | reverse complement strand
GATATAAAAATGGCAGTTTTATATCGTTTATTGCTAATTAGGCCTCTAAAAGTACTGATTTCACGAGAACTTAATTATAACTGTATTTATATACAGCTTTAATTAAGTCTCCGTTAAATTTTGACCCAAGCACCCTATTCTTTATTAGCTATTGTTAATGTATGTTGAGTTTAATTGAGGATGTATTGCGACACAGGCTTCTAGTTTGCTTCCATGACTGGTTTTATTACAGAATCTATTTAACATCATATTAAAACTGAATCCCTAGTATCGCTGGCCTATGCAAATAATTGATAACAGATTCAATGATGACCTATATTAGCCAGGTCGTCTTCCAGTGCTGCGATCGGAACGACGTAGGAATAGAACCAGCCTTATAATATCGCCGATTAATTATATTGGTTGCCCGTCTACTAATTACGTTTAAATGGTTGTTCACTGATAATAGTACGTTCGTCCTGCTTCATACCCAGATGTTGTATTGCAGTTGTTTGCCAAACGTTCTTGTCGTTAGCAACGAGTAACAACTTACTCTTATGAAATGTTTGAGTTCATCGCCCTATCCTGCCTATAAAGTTCCGGCTCGATATTTTATGGTTTCACCAAAAATAAACGCTTTAACCTTATGAATTAAAGTTAATAACACAACAAATCAAAGTATTACGATAAGTTCAGCACCCAACCCCTGCTTGCCAGACGTTGAAACTACCTGTGATTTTAGTGGGTGTAATGCTTTCCGAACTATCTCACATGACTGGCATTGAGTGTTTAATTCACAATGCAATGCGGACTCTTGTCTAAGGCGCTCAGGGGCACAAAGCGCCACAGGATTTATCGTGCCAATGTTGGTTTAGGGATTAGGTTTTGTAATGAAAACTCTAATTGTTAACTTCCCTACTTGCGACAAAAACGGCCTAATTTAGACGAGAGTTTACCCTAATAAATAGTCTATTTTCCACCAGAACAGTCGTTCACACAATTTATTGGCATAATTTAAAAGTGCCTTGAACAGACATTAGCTTTAGTTTTTTTCATATATTTTCTAATGAATATACCCGATTCAAAGCTAAATAAAAATAACGATGTCGATATAAATTAATAGGAGAAAATAGAACGATTATTTAGCTAAACTTATTTAGAGTCACTACAGTTCTATATGCCATAAAATTCTAATTTCTTGCATTAAGGCACTTATTACTGGTTCATTAGCTCTATTGTTAGCAATAACAAAATGCAATGTAGTGGAAAAGTCTAGTACAGAGATTATTTGAATTTGTTTGTTTTTTTCAGCTAATAGCGCTTCTTCTATTTCTAGAAAACTCAGCCCTATATCATTTTTTACTAGCTCTAATCGAGTACCATCATCACTGGTTTTTAATACTGATGAAATGTTATTGCCAAGCTTTCCTTTTAATAAATCATCAAAAGGACAATAATCGCCCATCATTATCCACTGGTGGACACCAAGGTCTGCTTGAGCCAATATTTTACTACAATCAAATGATAATGGTGCGACCGTAGTTATTTTTTGTTCCATAACGGCTATGCCAATAAAATCATCAGGAATATCACCAAAAATATAACCTCCATCTAATTGATGCTCTCTAATTTCATTGATGGTTTTTCCTGTTGATTGGTGGTGAATATCCAAGCTGATACCCGGACAGTTTTCTTGTAAATTCTTTACTAATTCAGCAAGTCTCATTTGCTTGGCGGTTAAGTTAATACCCAATTGAAATGTTCCGATAATTTCATGTTGGTTATTAGCAGCAAGATTAACTAAGTCCAGAGCACTATCGAGTGTAGTTTGTGCCTTTTTTAACAGTAATTGGCCTTTATCGGTTAAAGACATTCCTTTACTAGAACGAATAAATAAAGGTGTAAAGAGTTCGTCTTCAAGTGCTTTAATGTGAGCACTTATTGCTGGTGGTGTTGTATATAAGCGCTTTGCTGCATGAGTTAAGTTACCTGTTTGAGCAACAGCGACAAAAGAACGTAAATGGTAAAATTCCAACATTAATTCCTTAGATCAATTCAACTTAATGCTGAACTTCGTACTTAATATATAGCCTAATATAATGCCTGCCTAATCATTCCTCCATTCATTTATCTTGAACACTGACTTAAGAAATCATGAATTTGGAATTCAACTAAATCGCGCTAAATTAGCAACAACAAAGACGAACGATTTGATTAGTTTCAGCTCAGTTTGAAATAACTCATACTACAAGGAATACTCATGCCTAACAATACAAATGCATTTTCTTATAAAACAGCACCGACTGAACAAGCTAACGACTTTTTTGCAAAGAAACTAGCTTGCGAAACTGATTGTTCAGATGTTTACGCTGATATAAAAGCTGATAATAAAAACTACATATTACTAGATGTACGATCTACAGAAGCCTTTGATAAAAGCCATGCAATAACGGCCGTAAGCATGCCTCACAGTGAAATCAATAAAGAGTCATTCGAAAAATACGATAATGATACCTTGTTTGTTGTCTATTGTTGGGGGCCAGGTTGTAATGGTGCTGCCAAAGCTGGCTTGAAAATATCTAGCTTAGGCTTTGGGGTAAAAGAAATGATTGGTGGTATTCATTACTGGGAAGATTTTGAAAGATACCCTGTGAACCGTCGAATTACTGAAGTTCAAAAATAACGCTAACTTGCTAAAGGTAATCATTATTACTAATAGTGATTACTTAAATTTCACTTACAACTTTTGAGGTTTAAATGATTACTTGTTTCATTAATTATATTATCGATGCCAATAAAATCAAAGAATTTGAATACTACGCCAATCTTTGGATCCCGTTAGTAAATAAATTTGGTGGTGAACATAATGGATACTTTTTACCTTCAGAAGGAGCTAGTAATGTAGCATTAGCTCTATTTACCTTTCCAAGTTTAGCTAAATATGAGCAATACCGGACTAAGTCTTTCAAAGATAGAGCATGCATCGAAGCGTTTGATTATGAGGCACAAAATCAATGTATTAAAAGTTATCAGCGTAGTTTCTTTCGTCCACTATTTAAATAATTATTTCAGGAATGATAATGGAGTATTGTATTCGAGTTGCGGAAGTTAAAGATCAAAAATCTATATTGTTTTTGATGAAAGAGCATGCTTTATTTGAAGGTCATGAACTAGAGCTCTCTATACAGCATCAACAGCTAAATAGTTTAGAAACACTCCCATTAACCATTTTTGTTGTGGAGTCAAATAATAAACTAGTTGGTTATATGTCGGTGATAAAACAGTTTTCAACTTGGAACATGGACTGGTATCTATACCTCGACTGTTTATACCTGAATGAGGAAACCAGAGGCCAAGGAATTGGCTTGAAGTTAATGCAAAAACTTAAATTATTTTCACAAGAATACAAGATAAGTATGATTCAGTGGCAAACACCAAAAGATAATTTATCTGCCATCAATTTTTATCAAAAACTAGGCGCAATTAACAAAGGAAAGCAGCGGTTTTTCTGGTCAGTTTAGCATTATGTGCATTAGCTAACTGTCTTAGATTATTCATGTAGCAGTATAATCTATTGAACTTCTAAAGTACCTCAGATTAATGTATATCTTGTGGCAATAATTAGCGTTCTGATATGAAATCCCATCGACGGCTATGAGCTTGAAGCAGACGTTAGGATTAACGAGTTGTAGCTTCCGCTAAGCGCACTTTATTGTCCCTAACCGCATAAGAAAATGTATCTCAAAAATTCATAACCCAGTAAATCCAACATTTACGGTCTAACTCACTTTTGCGCGTTAGTCAGTTAGAAATTTAAAGCCCAGTGTCCCAAGTTGGCAGTTATCTGCCGCTGAACTGA
>JABSRS010000378.1 GCA_013214885.1 Gammaproteobacteria bacterium | reverse complement strand
GGATTTGAACCCTAGATGGGCTATAAACCCATGCCGGTTTTCAAGACCGGTGCATTCGACCACTCTGCCATCTCTCCGCAGCTGGTAGAGCGCATATTAGAGACTAATCTAAATACTGTAAAGCTTTAAATGACAAATAAAAATTGATTGAACTTTTATCGACCAATGTGGTGATTAATTGTCAGATTTAGTGATCTCCAACAATCTGTTTGAGTGCAGCGACATGACCTTTAAATGCGCTTAGTCCTTGGGAGCTCAATGATAACCAAGTACGGGGGCGCCCCAAATGACTGCGTTTCTCGATTTTGAGGTAATCGGCTTGTTCTAGTAATTTTAGCTGTTTAGATAGCACCGAATCTCTCACATCAAGTTGTTCATGCAGTGCTCAGCCGTTTTGTAAAATTCACCGCGACAACTAATAGCCCTTGCAGGCTCCCTATTGCTTTATTTTTAATGCCTAAAGGCTGGATATTAGCGCTAACGCCATGTAGGCGTAGCGCCAAACCCCAACCAATAATTAATAACATAAAAATGCGGCTGAAGTTAACTCCAAGGCTTTAGTCGTTTGGCCTAAAGCCTCTAATGCTGCTTGTGCTTGCTTAGGCGATACTTGATAACTTTCAGTACTGGTTAATTTTTAGTACTGGTTAACAGTGGTTTCATTTTTTATCTTCCTTTAGTTTCCAATGTGGAAAGCCAAATACAAAAAAAGCTTAGCTAGTGACAGGCATACCGTACCGACATTTTGGGAGGTTTATAGCAAAATGGATTAAAACTGCTGGATTTTAGGTTTTGTCTATAATACGATGCGACTTTTTTTATTATTGAGTACCTAAGATGCAGCGTCAGGGAAATGGTTTTACATTAATTGAACTGATCATAGTCATTATTATACTTGGTGTGTTGGCCGTCGCAGCCGCGCCAAAGTTTATTAGTCTCAAAGATGACGCGGTTGCAAGCACGATGCGCGCTGAGTTCGGGTCATTTGAAGCTGCAGTTAAAATGTATCATCTCGGTTGGCAACTTAAAGGGCAAAAAAAGGCGAGCGATAATTTAGCTGGCTTTGGTGATGGCACTGTTGATTCAAGCAGTTTTGGCTTTCCCTATGCCACCAGCGGAGTAGATGTTCATCCATTTAGCGCCTGTGGCGAATTATGGCCCGCCTTGCTCGACACGGAATCAACTATTGGCTATGTCGAAGACTCGGATCTACTGACCACCGATAAAGATATTGCCTATACCTATAATGCTGATGGTTGTAGTTATCGGGTGGTCTATTTTATTCAACAAGATCTTGAAACCTTAGTGATGAGATACTCATACCGCACTGGCAAAGTAACAATTACCAAGGCGACCTATTCGCCTTAACTGTTAGCCACAATCTTTGCGCACAATCTCCCTCTTAGTCAAATGATCTCAATCGATCTCCTAAGCCCAGTTCAACTGTAAAATATCTTAGAATTTTGCGTGCATTTTGCTTTTGATGTATCTTGAAATGAGCTTACTGTGAAATTCAGATCTAACAGGAGGAGCGGTGTGAAACTCAATTGTGATATCGGCGAAAGCTTTGGCCATTGGACAATCGGCTTAGATCAAGCAGTCATGCCAATGATCGACATGGCTAATATAGCTTGTGGCTTTCATGCGTCGGATCCTGATGTGATGGCGCAAACTATTCAAGCAGCGATAAAACATCAAGTGATTATTGGTGCCCACCCAGGTTATGACGATAAAGCAGGTTTTGGCCGCCGCACTATGGCTTGCTCCCTGGCTGAAATAACCCATTTAGTGGCTTATCAGGTCGGGGCAATGCAGGGAATGTGCGCCTTGTATGGAACAACCGTCAGTTATGTCAAACCCCATGGCGCACTCTATAACGACATGATGGATAATTTCGACATATTTCGTGCGATTATTGATGGGGTAGCAAGCCAGACCTCTCAACCGACTTTAATGATTTTAGCCAGTAAAGACTATCAGCAATACCAACAGCTAGCGGCTAGCCAAGGCGTTACGTTATTATTTGAGGCTTTTGCCGACCGAGCTTATACCCCACAAGGAAAGCTGGTATCACGATCGCAACCGGGTGCGGTATTACATCAAGTAAGTGACATCATCAAGCAGGTCGTCAGATTGGCTGAAACCGGTGAAATTGTCGCTAACGATGGTTCAATCTTAACGCTGAAAGTCGATACGGTATGTGTTCATGGTGATAACCCCGAATCAGTTGCCTGCATCAAAGCCTTAAAACAGGCGCTCATGTCATGAGAGTAGCGTGATGAAACTACGTTTAACTCAGGTATCAGAATCGGGGTTGATGATTTATGTTAGCGATCAAATTGATACCGCCCTACCGCAGCACATTACGCGCTTAAAAGATGCACTCACCGCACAACTTGGCGAGGTAATTACCGATGCAATCCCTTCATATACTTCACTGTTACTTGAGTTTAATCCGCTAAAAATAACCACTGAGCAACTAATAGTCTGCGTTAACTCGACTTGGGATAAGTTAGATCAGAATCAGCCAACTCCAAGCCACACCACCATTATGCTACCCGTTTATTATGGCGCCCAAGTGAGTCCAGATCTTAAGTCCGTCGCCAAGCGTCATAACCTGTCAACGGCCGAGGTAGTCGCAATCCATAGTCAACAAGCCTATACCGTTTGTGCCATTGGTTTTGCGCCAGGTTTTGCTTTTTTAGCTGCTGTTGACCCACGTATTGCCACGCCAAGGCATCATACACCGCGATTAAAAGTGCCAGCGGGTAGTGTTGGCATCGCCGATCAACAGAGTGCTGTTTATCCCAATGACAGCCCTGGTGGCTGGCAAATTATTGGCAATTGTCCTCACTTATTATTTGACCCAACCGCTGATCCAATGATGCCATTTCGTGTCGGCTACACCGTCAAATTTAAGCCGATCGAACTCGATCAGTTTCTCGCACTTGGAGGGCAGCTATGCGTGGATTGGCAGTAGTTAACCCTGGGATTTTATCGCTGATTCAAGATCTCGGCCGCCAAGGTGCCGCGCATTTAGGGCTAAGCCCTGGTGGCCCTGCCGATCTGCATGCCTTTTGCTGGGGCAATAAATTGCTGGGTAATTGCCCCAACGCTGCAGGAATAGAGATTACCGTCGGACCAGCCAGTTTTAGCGCGTTGGCAGATATGACCATCGCGATTACCGGTGCACCAATGCTGGCAAAGATCGATGGCACACCGCAAAGCAACTGGCATAAGTTTGAATTAAAACAAGGCCAGCGGTTAAGTTTTGACAGTGCGACCTCTGGTTTACGTACTTATATCACTGTGGCTGGCGGTTTAGCCGCTCCCAAGGTATTTGGCAGTGCCGCGACGGTTTGCCGCAATCAGCTGGGCGGACTAGCCACTACTGGAAACGTAATTGGGCTGGGCAATAAATTGCAACCAGGCGATGTTATCTCCTTGGCGCACCTACCGTTATCCCATCCACCGCACATTAACCATTTCGTACCGCGTCGCTATATCCCACAGTACCCT
>JABSRS010000377.1 GCA_013214885.1 Gammaproteobacteria bacterium | reverse complement strand
TACAATCTTTAATGGTGATAGAAAGCGCCTTAAAATTAACCTGTCATGGCCGACGCGTTACCATCGACTCTCTTAATGATAATGGTCGGAGTTTAATTAGTCGCTTAACTGAACATTTTGCCGCGGTTATGATTGAAAGCAATAGTGCCAGCTTGTTACTTGAATATCCGATGCCAGATTTGTTGCTTGATGAAGATCAGCGTCTTAAGGCACTCTCGCCTTTTAGTGCCCTGCGAGAGCTCTTAGCCATTATTCCTAATCAGCAAATGCTGGCGGGCACCTTTGCCTATGACATGATCGCCACGGTCGAACAACTTCCCCAGGTCGAAAATGGTAACAACCATTGTCCTGACTACGTATTTTATTTAAGCCAGACCCTGTTAGTGCTCGACCATCAAACACAACAAGCGACATTGACTACCCAAGTATTTGATCAGTCCCTGGTCGAGTCGGTATCACAACGCCACGATCAATTAAGCACCTCGATTGACCAATTCACCAGCTTTGCTTTACACTCGAAACCTATTACCAAAGCCGTTGAAGTCAATATCAGTGATCAGATGTTTATGGACCAAGTAGTCCAACTGAAACAGCAAATCGTTGCGGGCAATATCTTTCAAGTGGTGCCTTCAAGAGCATTCTCACTGCCTTGCCCTAATCCGCTGTCGGCTTATAACCAGTTGAAACAAACCAACCCATCGCCTTACATGTTTTATGTCAAAGATAGCGAATTTGTGCTGTTTGGTGCCTCACCAGAAAGCTCGTTAAAATATGACCAAGCTACCAATTTAGTCGAAGTTTATCCCATTGCCGGTACTCGCCGTCGTGGTTTTAACCCTGATGGTTCAATTAATGACGATTTAGACGGTCGAATCGAACTTGACTTGCGCTTAGACAAAAAAGAATTGGCCGAGCATATTATGCTGGTTGATTTAGCCCGTAATGATGTCGCCAGAATTTCACAGCCAGGCACTCGTAAAGTGGCCGAGTTATTAAAAGTTGACCGTTATTCCCATGTGATGCATCTAGTGTCTCGTGTTACTGGGCAGCTACGCAGCGATCTCGATGCCCTGCATGCTTATCAAGCCTGTATGAACATGGGGACCCTAGTCGGCGCGCCGAAAATTAAAGCGGCTAATCTGATTCGTGAAGTGGAACAACAACGCCGTGGCAGTTATGGCGGCGCCGTTGGATACCTTAATTCCCAAGGCGATATGGATAGTTGTATTATCATCCGTTCAGCGTTTGTCGCCAATGACGTTGCGATTATTCAAGCGGGTGCTGGGGTGGTATTTGATTCGGATCCCCAAGCAGAAACAGATGAAACACGCAGCAAAGCACAGGCAGCAATCACTGCAATTACCCTGGCAGGAGGGCTTAATGAATAATTTAGCAGCATGTCGGGTCTTTTTGCTCGATAACTTTGACTCGTTCACCTACAACTTAGTTGATCAGTTTCGGGTGATGGGCGCGCAAGTTACCGTCTATCGCAATGACATTGACCCGCAATTTATTATCAACCAAATGGCTAACAGCGAGTTAGCACCAGTTTTGGTATTATCACCAGGACCTGGCTCGCCGTCTGATGCTGGTTGTTTGGTTGAATTAATTAAGCTTTCTATTGGTCAGGTGCCAATGCTCGGGATTTGTCTCGGTCATCAGGCAATTATCGAGGCTTTTGGCGGCACTATCGGCCTAGCACCGCAAACCGTTCATGGCAAAGCATCGAATATTCACCATGATGATAAAGGACCATTTTCGGGGTTAGTTAATCCAATGCCAGTAGCTCGTTATCATTCGTTAATGGCCCATCAAATACCATCAACACTGGAAGCAATTGCCCACGTTGACGATATTGTGATGGCGGTCATCGATCACAGCCAACAAATTATTGGTTTCCAATTTCACCCTGAATCAATTTTGACTCCGGGCGGTGAGACCTTGCTAGCCAAGTCACTTATGATGTTAACCACTAAGGAATAGTGATGATTCATACATTATTAGAACAGCTTTTTGAGGGCCAATCATTAACCCTTGAGCAATCAAAGCAACTTTTTAAGCAAATTATTAGTGGTGATGTTGAGCCGATATTATTGAGCTCATTACTAACGGCACTAAAAATTAAAGGCGAAACCCCAGCCGAGATCGCTGGCGCAGCATTGGCCTTAAAAGAAATGGCGTTGCCTTTTCCAAGTCCAGACTATCCTTTTTTAGATAGCTGTGGCACGGGTGGCGATGGTGCCAACACCATCAATATTTCTACCGCCAGTGCTTTTGTATCTGCCGCTTGCGGTGTTAAAGTCGCTAAACATGGTAACCGCAGTGTCTCTTCAAAGTCTGGCTCAGCCGATTTACTTGAAGCACTGGGGATTTCTTTAACCATGACACCACAGCAAAGCCGCGCCTGCTTAGATGACATCGGGCTGTGTTTCTTGTTCGCCGTGCAATACCATCAAGGCGTTCGTTTTGCCGTACCAGTGCGTCAAAGCTTAAAAACCCGCACCATCTTTAACGTGCTAGGCCCAATTATTAACCCGGCCGCACCTAAGACTCAATTAATGGGCGTCTATGATAAGGCACTGTTAGAACCGATTGCGCAAACCTTAAAATTAGTTGGGGTTGAACGTGCTTTAGTGGTTAATGGTTCTGGGCTTGACGAAATCGCGATTCATGGTCCAACTGATGTTTGCGAATTAAAAGACGGCAAGATCACCACTTATCAAGTGACCCCGCAGCAAATGGGGATCAAAACTTATCAGCTTAGCGAGCTCGAAGGTGGTGATGCCACCCTCAATGCCACCTTAATCACTGCGCTATTACAAGGCAAGGGTAAAGAGGCGCATCAGGCAGCCGTGGCGGTAAATGTCGCAGCAACATTATTATTAAGTGATAAGGTTGCTACCTTAGCGCAAGGCGTTACTATGGCTAACGAAGTAATAAACAGCGGCGCCCCTTATGCCATTGTCGAGCAACTAGTCCAAGCGAGTAAAGAGGCATCAGCATGAGTGGCATAAAAACAACAGGTACGGTACTCGATAAAATCGTCGCCAGTAAAGCGAGTCAGATTAAGCAATTACAACTAAAATACCCACCCGCGGATATTTTAACTGACTTAGCACCTTCGACTCGCAGCTTATATGATGCCCTGCGCGAAGGCCCTGCTAGCTTTATTTTGGAATGTAAAAAAGCATCGCCATCAAAAGGCTTAATTCGCGAGCAGTTCGATTTGCCGCTAATCACCAGTGCTTACAAAAATTACGCCAGTGCAATATCAGTGCTAACCGATGAGCAATACTTTCAAGGGGATTTCGAATACGTCAAACAGGTCAGAGGATTACTGGAACAGCCGATCATCTGTAAAGACTTTTTTGTTGAGCCTTACCAAATTCATCTGGCCCGCTATATGGGTGCCGATGCCATTTTATTGATGCTATCGGTGCTTGATGACGAGCAGTACATCAAGTTAGCTCGAGTCGCCCAGCAATACGCAATGGATGTATTAACCGAAGTCAGTAACCACCAAG
>JABSRS010000376.1 GCA_013214885.1 Gammaproteobacteria bacterium | reverse complement strand
ATATTTTAGCCTTTATGGCCAGTTGCAGCATAATGGCACTGGCAATATTGGGTATTTTCGCCAGTGATTGGTTTGCCAGTGAATACGATCCTAAAGTGATGGTGCGCAAGGTAACACAAGCATTTACCCCACCACCACCGCCACCAAAACCGATTAGCCAGCCGACTAAGCAAAACCAACCTACCATCGACTTAAACGCGGCGGGTAAAGGTCCGGCTATCGACTTAACCAAGCTGACCATTAAACAACCGCTTAATCCGATGTTATCACCGCCTAATTTTGACCATTCACCCACTGATCTTAATTTAGATTTAGCCATTGACTGGCAAGCATTCGGTCTCGGTGAATTAGATAGTGTACCAGTGCTACTGACGCAAATTAAGGCAATATTCCCGCGCAGTTTGGCCCGTAAAGGGATTAAAAAAGCCAAAGTAGCCCTCGATGTCTTTATTGACGAGCAAGGCAATATCACCTTAATTAATATCAAAGAAATGCCTTATGAAGCATTACTCGATTCAATTTATAAAATTATTCGCACCTCACGTTTTTCAGTGCCAACCAAAAATGGTCAACCAGTGCGCGCGCGTTTTATCTGGCCTGTGGAGTTTAAAAAATCATGAAAATTAATCTAATATCACCATTTACCACCATGGCATGGCAACGTTCATTATTGGTCGCCTTACTCACGTTCGCTAGCCTTCCGATGATTGCTAACGCCCAACAGAGTAGCCAACCGGAAAGAAAGCCACTGCAAATTAATAACATCAAAATTAAGCAATTATCACCAGTTTGGACCATGACTACCGGTAATAATCCGCTGTTACAACGTGATGCCAAGTTATTACCCGAAGAGCAAACTTTAGCATTAACCTTGCGACCACTGCTCAATAAAAAAGATTATGCTGGGGCATTAAAGGAAATTGAGCGATCGGCACTACCAGATTATGAACCAGAGCCGCTACTGAGCTTAAGCCCAGCATTGTTGCAAGTTAAGGGACAAATACAGTTATCGTTAAATAAAGATAATCAAGCGAAAAATAGTTTCTTAGCCGCCATTGCCAAACTGCCCGATTTTATTCGTGCTCATAAAAGCCTCGCGGTTGTTTACATCAAACAACAAAACTATCAAGCGGCTCGTAAACATTTAGTCAAAACCATCACCCTTGGTGAAGGCGACGCCCAACTGTTTGGTTATCTGGCCTACATTAATCTTCAACTCAGCACGCCCTGGTCTGCTATTGCAGGCTACCAACAGGCCTTGTTACTTGAGCCCGAAAACCAACAATGGCAACAGGGTTTGTTGTACAGTTTGATCACCGCCAAAGACAACCATGCAGCCAAAGCCATGCTCAATGAAATGCTGCAAAAAACGCCTAACGACCCACGTTTATGGCTCCAACGCAGCCGTATTTCCCTTGATGACAACACGCCGTTAGAAGCGTTAACCAGCATGGAAATGGCCATTCGATTAGGCAACAAAGAACCTGACAATTTAATTGCCACCGCACAGTTACACTTAAATCATGGCAGCGTCAGTCGTGCCGCCGATTTAATGGGGCAATTGTTAAAACAGTGGCAACGTAAGCCTTCCAAGAACCGTGGTCAAAATCGCGAGCGCTTCGAGGCTATCGAATCAATTATTGGTTGGTTGGTCTATGAAAAGCACTGGTCTGAAGCTAAAAACCTGCTAAAACACAGCAACAAATACGCTAAAAACTTAACCCAACTGCAACGTAGTCAACTTAAATTGCATCACGCTAACATCCCAGGTAAAAGCAAACGCCAAGTCACTAAGCTCTATGAAGCGGCGATCGCGCTTGCACCAACCAACGGACGGGCTTTAATCGCTTTAGCTGAGCATTATCAGCAGCATCAAAACTATACTCAGGCGCAATTATTATACGTTAGAGCAGCCACGTTAAGAAACTTTGCCGAACGTGCTTATGTCGGTCATGCCCAAGTATATATTGAGCTAAAGAATTACCTGCAAGCAGCGACCATGCTAAGAAAAGCACTAAAGATCAATCCATCACGACAAGATTTAGTGCAAAACATTCGCTTGTTAGATCGAATGAATAACCGCCAAATTTAACGGGAACACAGAGTGTGTTATGAGTGATTACCCAGCTGACTTGTCAACAACCCAGTCGAATCAACAGCTAACGAGAATTTATACCGAACATAAGCCGTGGTTACAGCAGTGGTTAACCTACAAGTTAGGCTGTAACCAGCAAGCGGCTGATTTGGTGCAAGACACATTTTTACGGCTCATTGCCAAGCGGTTAGCAATACTCAAAGAGCCAAAAGCTTACTTGCGAGTCATTGCCAATGGTTTGCTTAACGATCAATATCGCCGACGATCAATCGAGTCGGCTTATCTCGAAGCACTCAGTCATGCGCCACAAAATGTCGCAATGTCACCGGAGCAACGGGAGATTTTACTCGAAACCTTACAGCTAATAGACAGTGAATTAGCCAAGCTGCCAGAAAAAGTAAGTCAGGCATTTTTTATGGCGCAGCTGTACGGCTTCACTTACCAACAAATTGCCGATAACCAGGCGGTTTCATTACGCACCATTAAACGTTATATGCAACAAGCCTACCTCGCCTGTTTAACGGTAATTATATGAACACGCCCGCAGATCAACAAGCTATTCTAAGCGAAGCGGCTCACTGGTTAATGCTTATCCATTGCGCCCCGCTCGATCAGCAACAGCAAACCGAATTAGCCCAATGGCAGCAAAGATCGGCGCATCATCAACATGTTTGGCAACGAGCACAAGGGCTACAACAAACCTTGTCGGCACTGCCTCAAGCAACCAACCAGCAACGTCTACTCAGTCGCCGTCAATTAATCAGCTGCCTCGCCTATCTTGGTGTGCTCGCGCCGATTACCTACAGCGGTTATCGCTACTTGCCATGGCAGCAAATAAACGCAGATTATCACACCCGTGTTGGTCAGCAGCGACAGGTAGTTTTGGCCGACGGCAGTATTTTGTGGCTAAACACTAATACCGTAGTCAATATCGACTTTAACCCGCAACAACGTAGCGTGAGGCTGCACAGTGGTGAAATTTACATAGAAACCAGTAAAATCAATCACCACGCTCCTTTAATCGTTCACACCAGTATGGGAACAGTGCGAGCGCTCGGCACCCGCTTTAGTGTCCGCCATGACAAAAACAGTGCCAGTGTTCAAGTGAGCGTGCAAGCACAGCGAGTCATCATCACCACGGCTAAATCGGCACAACAGCAGGTATTATCAGCCAACCAAACTGCCAGCTATGATCAACTCTCTATTGATCAAATAACAGCAAACTCATTGCTGCAACCATCGTGGCTTAAAGGAGAATTGTCTGCCGACAAATTAACACTAAGAACTTTTATTAACGAATTAAGTCGCTATCGCCCTGGCATCATTCAATGTCATGACGAGATCGCCCATTTAACTGTTTCAGGGCTATTTCAGCTGAACGATACTGATCAAATTCTTAATTTGTTACAACAAACGCTGCCAATCACCATCAAATACCTC
>JABSRS010000375.1 GCA_013214885.1 Gammaproteobacteria bacterium | reverse complement strand
CCTCATGCACCTAAGCAGCCCGTGACGATTAACCGCTCATTGGTGATGCGTTCATGGTATGACATTAAAACGATGGAATTGAGTAACCGTGCCGATATAGCCACGTTGCAGCACAGCGAGACGTTGATAAATCAATTAATTGAGCAACAAATTGCCAGTGGCATTAAAGCCGATCGGATTGTGCTAGTTGGTTTTTCCCAAGGTGGGGTTTTGTCGTTATACAGTGGCTTGCGCTTAAAGCATAAGTTAGCGGGAATTGTCGGGCTGTCATGTTATTTAGCCCAAGCTAGTTTACCTAAAGATGGTGCTGGTGGCGTTAACGCGGCGACGCCATTGTTTCTGTCTCACGGCGAGCAAGATGCTACTGTACCGTTTGCCGCAGGGCAATCAGGGGCAAAGGAACTTGGTCAAGCTGGTTTTGATGTTACTTGGTCCCAATACCCGATGGAGCATTGGGTGTGTGAACCACAATTGGAAAAGCTCGGTGACTGGATTGGTAAGCGGTTAAAATAAGTCTTCAGAATGCTGGTCAAACGGCTCGATATTAATGAAATTTCCCGTATAAGTTATGCGGCTAAATTGCGGTAAATTAAAGCTAATATCGAGTTTTTCTTGGCTAATATTTTGTTGATCTTTGGTAAAAGTATAAAAACGGTAAATTGATTTTATTAACTCAATTTCGTTTTGGTCATCTTGATGGTAATTTGACAGATGATTGTTCTCATCTAACACATAGACTCCAATCCCATCATCGAGCTGCTCAAGGAAAAATTGGACATAGCCGCTGCTGGCATGTTCGGTAATAATTTGGGCTAACTTACTCGGATTTTGTTGCTGATTGAGCCCTTGGTTATTTGGGATTAAAGTGAGCGAGTTATCATTGAGTTTTTTATAGAGATCCAACGCACTATTAATGGCTTGATATTCGACGCGTTCTGGGTGAAAAAACAGACCGTATAACTTGCCAGCTACCACTAATGATTTTACCTTAATCCCTTTCTTAGTCGATTTCTTGCGAATGGTTAAACATTCTTTGAATAAAAATAAAACTTTATCACTTAACAATACCCGTTGGTGTTTGCCGACGCACTCAATCTTAATTTTAGGGGCTGAACTCGCGGAGCTGATCAAGCTAAATAAGAAGCTAATACATTCTAATATTGAGCGATCGCCAGTAAATTCAATGCAATGGTGTTCTTGCCAAGAATTTCGGTAAACCAAGTCAATGCTCGACACTAAGGAATATTTATCGCTGCCAATCGAAAAAATGTTGCTTTTAATCCAGTTCATCATTAAAGCTTGGCCATTAAATTTAGTGGTTGCGTCTTCTCGCATGTTCAAAACAAGCACTATTTGGTCAACTTGACTCGCTTGGACTAATGCATTTTTAGTTGCTTTGGTTGTTTGGCCAAAAACACTGCTGAGCAATGCTAAAGTCCGTTCCATTTTTGGGGCCCATTGGCTAATATCACCAGGCAACTGAATCTTAGAGTTTGATGCGCAATAGTTGTTGATCGCCGCCCAACCCAGGAGTTTTATTAAGTTTTTATCCTGAGCGATAGTGCAATCTTTGCCAAAAACAGGGGGCTGATCCAGTAATAGCCAGGTTTTTTCATTTTGGGGGGACAATGCACGCCGAAAATACAGACTGGTCTTGGTGTGAATTGACAATGCATTGGTTGGCAGCCGCGTTATTTTTGTCGCGCTGCTTTGATAGGCACAATATAGCTTACGACTTAATATCGCCATTTCTTGTCGGTTGAGTGCTTCATTAACGTGATGGCGTTGGGCCATTTCTTTTAACAAATGATAACTTTTTAGCAAAGCTGCCACTAAGCGCTGGTGGTGATTTTGAGCCGCCACGGGGCTCCATCGTGCAGCGCAATCTAGGTGACGAATTTTCGAGGGGCTAAACTGCCATTGCTTAACCAACTCTTGAAATTGCAGTTGCTGATAATTAGGGCTGGAATTTTGCCCCAAGTAACTTAAGTTTGGCGTACACTTTAGGTAGAAACATTCACGGACCAACTCCAAGCGTTCAGGGTCTCCCAGCTTGGTCAGGTGCGCGCTAATCCGATTAAGCAATAACGTATAATGATCAATAAATTGTGCACTGGCGTTGGATTTCCATTGCTGTGACAGTAAAACACTATTGGGAAAATCACGAAAATATGACTCTAATAACAGCGCCTTTAATAATGATTTTTCAGGTGAGTCAATTCCTTTGTACAGTTGCCACAACATGGCACCAAAATACTCTTGGGCTGGTGGCGCGGGGATATCACCAAAATCAATGTAGTTATCTGTCTCGATTGGAACGGGTGATAACGCACGCCATAAAATTGGTTTGCCAGCAATCGCAATGGCTGAACGATAAAATTCGTCTAGTAATAACCAATGTTGAGCACTACCACTTGATTCATTATCGAGCTGGTTTTGAGTGCCGTGTTTAAATTGATTTTGGGTGACTAAGAATAGATGAAGCTCAGCGCCAATCTGCTGTGCCCAATGCTCGATGCCCTGACATTTTTGAGTTAACTGCAATTTTTGATCTTCGGTCAAGGATTCGGGAAGGCAAACCCAGATATCCCAATCTGATTTCTTACTCTGGCCAATACTGCCCACGCTACCGATAGTATAAATGCCATCAATGCTAATTTCAGGTAGTAGTTGGTAATTCTCGACGTTAAATAATTGCTTGACCAAATCTTGGACTTCGGCGTTATCGTCATACTGATCAATCTTTCCTAATCGATAATTAATCAAGTAACCAGGCAGTTTTGGGTGATTGATGCACAGAAAAAGCGGCAGTAACTTAAAGATCAGGTTGTTAGCTACAGATAACTGCTCCAGCATATTTAAGGTGTGAGTTTCGTGCTGCTTTGATAAAAAAACATCATGATTAATGTTATTTATTTTAGGGCTAAATTGCATGTAAGCACGAAACCAGAGTGATAAAAGATCAAATTATATCTTAACATGATAGTTGATGCTGGTTAATGGCTAGCCAGCTTTTTCTTTAATCCTTGTAGTGGGTAACCCTTGTTGTAAGCAATAGCGGCAGCCTGTTTTGCTAATTTAAACTGCTTCATATCGATTAGTAATAAGCCGTAGTTGTAATTTAATTCGGCGCCATCAGGTCTCAATATCAGTGCTTGCTGGTAGATGTTTTTAGCTTGATTATATTTGCCAGTTAAATGAAGGTGCATGCCATAAAGCATTCGACTAATATCATCTTTAGGTTGGAAATAAATGGCACGTTTAAAATAACACTCAGCAGTATAATATTTATGCCGTAGCTTGGGTTTTAGGGGTTGGTATTTTGCTACTGCATAAAAGGCTCGATGATAATTTGGAATGGCCCGTAACGTATAATCGATATCAACGATAATACTAGCTGTTTTGCCACTGATTAAGCGCTCAACATTGGGCGTAAAATGAGCCTTGGTCACGATACGGACATTTTTACGATAAGCAGGGTTTGTTGCATCATAAGGGCCGTAACCGTTGGTTAATTTTACGCCTGCTTTAATACCAC
>JABSRS010000374.1 GCA_013214885.1 Gammaproteobacteria bacterium | reverse complement strand
CAGCTTGTCGAAGTCAAGTTGCTGGTTGTCTAGCCGTGGCAAGGAGCCAATTAAATGAATATCGAAAGCCTTTAGCAAATGATCAGGTGCATCAAGCTTACTTGGCGAGTCATGGTTACCCGCCACCAGCACCAGATCTAAATTTGGTAACTGCTGCTTAACTTTAGCTAAGAAACGGTAGAGCTGCTGCCACGCCCAAGCTGGCGGGTTAGCACTATCGAAAATATCACCTGCCACCAATAACGCATCGATACGCTGCTCAATTAACTGCTCAAATAACCAGTTAAGAAATTGTTGCTGTTCGAATTGCCTTGAAACCCCCAGTAACTGATGCCCAAGGTGCCAATCTGATGTATGAATAATCCGCATGTCATGTCCGTTAATGTATATATCTTTGCTATTTTAAGGGTTGTAAACTACTTTTAAACTATTAATCTCAAAGTGAGCCACGGTGGGGAATAATATAATGCAAACGGTAAGTATTTCTAAAAAACTCCTTACCAATGTTTTGTCTACCTTTGTTATTTTGACGTTTTTCATTGCCACCGCCCAGATAATTTTTAGTTATTTTTCTGTCCGGCACCATTTTGAAGCTGAATTACTGCAATTGGAAGTGACTATCAATGCCACGTTAAGTCAGGCCATTTGGGAAATAAACGATGATCAAATTGCTGCGATTGGCACTGGCCTATCTTCAATGGATATGGTTCAAGCCGTTATAATAAAAAATGAAAACAATTCAATAATTTTTCAAGGTGGGCCATTAGTTCACTTATTAAGCCAGGATCTATTAGCCAATAATAGCAAGTTATTCGGTATTACATCACCATTGGCATTTAGTTTATCGAATTTTTCGTCAGCAACAAAAATAAATCAAGTCGGTTATATCAGTCTTTATTCCAGCGATAATAAAGTGTTAGCTAAAGTCTTTCTGCAAACCATCATTCCGATAACAGGCATGCTCATTGGTATTGCGATATTAATTTATCTGATCCAGGCAATGTTTAAAAAATTGCTGACCAATCCACTAGCTCGACTGACTAAAGATATTGCAAAAATAGATTTAGAAAAAATTAGCCACTCAAAACTCGATATCCCCAACAATCAAAATGATGAACTAAGCCTGCTGGCAAGAGCGTTTAACTCGATGCTAACTAAACTTGAAGAGTACAAGGAAGATCTCATTAGTGCCAACCAACAACTCGACCTGCAAAATATATCTTTGGAACAAGAAGTCACAAAAAAAACCGCCATCCTAAATGAGGTTATTAATAAATTAGCCAAACAAAAAAATGAGCTCGAGCGCAATGATGTCAAATTAAGAGCTTCAATATTCCAATTAAAAGAAACCCAAAATCAATTGGTTGAATCAGAGAAGATGGCCTCACTCGGTAGCTTGGTGGCTGGTATTTCTCACGAAATAAATACCCCCGTTGGCATTGGCGTTACCGCGGCAAGTTATTTATCTGAGTGCATTGGTGATTTAAAAAAATCTGTTGAGCAAAAATCCTTAACTCAAAGCAAAATGACCAAATTTTTGGATAACTCTCAACAAAGTACCACCCTACTGCTCAATAACTTAAATAAAGCATCACAATTAATTCAAAGTTTTAAAGACATCGCGGTTGATCAAACGAGTGAAGCGATTCGAGATGTTGATCTGCATAAATATCTTAATGAGGTGATTACCTCTTTACAGCCGAAGTTAAAGCGAACTACTCATCGCATCGTAGTAAATTGCACTGAACATATTATGATCCGCTGCCGTGCGGGCGCACTGTCACAAATATTTACTAACATGATCCTTAATTCAATAATCCATGCTTTTGATGATAAAAGTGATGGCGTGATAACTATCTCGCTATCTCAAAGTACTCAATTTATCATGATTGATTATTGCGATAATGGCTCTGGCATATCCCCCGAAAATTTATCATCATTATTTGAGCCCTTTTATACCACTAAAAGAGGCCAAGGAGGCAGTGGCTTAGGCACTCATATTTTATACAATATCGTTACTCAGTCATTACACGGCACTATTGTCCCCCATAGCGCGCCTGGCCAAGGTTTAGGCTATAAAATTAAATTTCCGCGCTTCTTCATCAATTCTTAGTCCATTGGTTGCGCTGAGACTTTATTTTAAATACACTCTATTTTTTTCTTATTCCTAGTGTGGTTATTATGTGGTTCAACAACCTGATTATTTATCGTCTTTCTAAAGCAATTGATTTAACCCCCGATCAACTTGAAACTCGACTTGAAGAATTTGCATTTCATCCTTGTGGCTCTCAAGATCTGAGTAAATTCGGCTGGGCCAAACCAATGGGCAAAATTGGCAGCTCGTTAATTCATGTCACAGATGGCAACATCATGCTGTGCGCTCGCAAAGAAGATAAAATGCTGCCAGCGTCAGTAATCAAAGATGCGCTAGATGAGAAAGTTGAACTGATCGAGCAAGAATCTGCCCGTCCAGTGACCAAAAAAGAAAAAGACGCTATGAAAGAAGAAATTATTCATACGTTGCTCCCGCGCGCATTTAGCCGACTAAGCTCGACCTTCGCTTATATCTCGCCGAAACAAGGCTTAATTATTGTTAATGCATCGAGTCATAATAAAGCCGAAGACTTATTGGCACTATTAAGAAAGTCGATTGGCTCATTAGCGGTATTACCTGCTCAAGTCAAAACACCAATTGATCAAACCATGACTCAATGGTTAACCGATGACAGCGCAATAGCACCATTTAGCCTACTTGAAGAAGGCGAGCTGAAAAGCCCATTAGAAAATGGCGCGGTTATTCGTTGTAAAAACCAGGAATTGGTATGTAGTGAAATCAAAGCGCATATCGAAAATGGAATGTTTGCGGTTAAAATTGCGATGCAATATGCTGAATCAATGACCTTTATTCTAAATGAAGATTTAACAATCAAACGAGTTAAGTTCACTGATGTCGTCACGGATCAGCAAGACGATCAAGACAAAGCCGATAAAGCTGCATGCTTTGACGCTGACTTTGCCATCATGGCAGGTGAGTTCGAATCGTTTATCCCTGCATTATTTGACTTACTTGGTGGCGAAGAAACCACAGCTGCTGCAGAATAAGATTAATAACGGCTCAACTCAGTTAATTTCCAAGTTGAGCCATTAACGTCCTCTAATTAATCCTTTTTGTTAGGAAACTTAACTCCTAACCACGCCTTGAAAAACTTCTTTTGCGCTCGCGATGGCTTTTTAATCACTTGGACGATTGGCTTCTTATCCATTTTCTTGACCAATTCTAGTTCTTTTTCAATTAATCGGTCTCGTCTAAAAATACTCAACTGCACTTTCTCGCCAACTTTATATTGATTTAAGCGGATGGTTAATTGTGACTGAGTGACCCGTAAACCATTAATCGCCACAATTTGATCACCAGTATTTAAGCCAGCATCCCATGCCTTAGAGCCTTTTAGCACCCGAGTCAAAGTCACTAAGCCACTTAGCTCTGTACTGACAAATCCAGGATCTGGAATTTGTTTACTCTTTTTAGGATAAGTAAATTCCAGACCTGCTTTTGCT
>JABSRS010000373.1 GCA_013214885.1 Gammaproteobacteria bacterium | reverse complement strand
CATCATATGGCAGAAGTTTTTGAACATGAAATTGGTATTCGCCTTAATGGCAAAGAGCGTTTTGATGTTGAAGAGTACTGTATCAGCGAAGGTTGGGTTAAAGTTCCGTCGCTTAAAGCATTAGATCGCCGCGGCCAGCCATTGTTGGTGACGCTCAAAGGAACTGTTGAAGCGTTTTATAGCTAAGCCGTCTTAACATTGCTTGCTATTATCGCCAAAGGGTCTAAAGAAATTTAGGCCTTTTTTATGCGTGAAAGAACAGTGGTTTAGTTGTTGTTATAATAATGTGGAGAAAATGGTAGTAAATGGTCGAAAATCAAAGTCTATGCAATAGCAATTATGATGAGCAAGGTTACTTGGTGATCCGCAATTTTTTTAGTGCGGCTGAAATTTCATCGCTTAGAAAAGTTATCTTAAAATTTCATGATTTATGGAAGCGTGACAATGCTGAATTTTATCAGGAGGAAGCTTTCAACTCCTCTTTAATTACAGGCACTAAGTATTTAGCATTTAATGATCGTATAGAGCTTTTTAATTTTATCGGTTCGAACAAGATCATCAATGTGATTGAGTCAGTGATGCCAGCCAATCCCTCATTTATGAATACCCAATTGTTTTTCGACCCTCAAAATAGGGAGCAAAACAATTTCTGGCATCGTGATTGTCAATATGATTATGACGAAGAAGATCAAAAGAAAGTGATAGATCAAACCCAAGTTTTACATCTTCGTGTTCCGTTGTTTGATGAGCCAGGAATGGAGCTGGTGCCGGGATCGCATAAACGCTGGGATAATGATGAAGAACTTAATGTGCGACTCGAAAAAAAGCAGCGAGCAAGCAGTGAAAGTCTCTCGACAGGTAAAGAAATTAAGTTAGCAGCGGGGGACTTGCTACTATTTTCGGCAGATATGATCCACCGTGGGCTCTACGGATTAGATCGGTTAGCGCTCGATATCTTAGTTTTTGAGTCGGCAGCCGTTTATGCTGACTATGTCGATGATGATTGTTTACCCGATATTTCGATGTTGGATCAAATGGAAGACTCAACCTTGTTTACCAACACGATGGCGTTAAAATCGTTGGCTTGCACCGAATAAATAGCTAAATAGTCTCAGTTTCAACCGCTGGTTGACAAATTATCAACCCCACTTGCTGGTCTGCAACTGTCTGATTTAATATGCTTAGTGCTCCATAACCAATGAAGGAAAGAACCTTATGATATTAGCAGATAAGATTATTAGATTGAGAAAATAGTTTGGCTGGTCACAGGAAGAGTTAGCTTATGGCGTGCACAGTGTGGTAGAAGAAAAATTACAAAAATTCAGAGCTACCTATAACATAAGACTATCTGTGGGTATCTTCATGTTTATTTTTAGTTTTGTACCCCCTAATGCTTGGCAGTATGTTTTTCGGTGGCTCAGATATCCTTTTGATGATGCTAATAGTACTGCTCGTCATGATAGCAATAGGAATATTCATTGTGGCTCCAGTTTCAGCTAAATATGATGCCTACAACAATATTCTAAAAGATAGTGGTAAAGAGACAGAAAAAATAGGCGGGTAAAGCGTGCTGAGAAGCTTGCTCCCTTTTACTGGCCTTTGTTAACAGCCATATATCTTGGCTGGAGTTTGTGGACGATGAACTGGGGCGTAACTTAGATTGTTTGGCCTGTCGGCGCTGTCCTGTTCGCGGCATTGGTTGGTTTAATGGAATTACTCGATAAACAAGATTCTTGAAATAACTAGCCTTTTTTATCTGGATCGATACAAGAGCAATAAGAGGAAAGCAGCGACAGCCAAATTGTTGCTAATTTTTTATTGCTCCTAAGGTTCTGCTACACTAATGTAGCTGACAATAATATTAAGACTTTTTCTATGCAACGCCCGCCACTACGACAAGCCAAGAGCATCGATAACGTATTCAACAGTGCTTATTGGCATCTAAGCCAACAAGATTATACGATTAGCGAGATCCGTCGCAAGCTCGAACGTAAAACAGAAAATATCGAGTGGATCGAGAAGGTTCTGGCCTATCTGCTCGAACATAGTTACCTAAAGAGTGACCTTGAATTTACGATACGTTATTGCGAGTATGCATTTAGCAATGAAATAGGCAAAGGTGCGATCCTCCGAAAATTAAAACTACGTGGCGTTTCTTCCAGTGATATTGAAACGGCAATTGAGCAAGTTATTGACCAACAAGATATTGATTTTGATGAATTGGCGACCAGTCGACTACTGTCTCGGTTCATGACATTCGACGGTATTAGTAAAGAAAAAGTGTACACCCAAATGACAACCCAAGGTTTTACTCGGCCACAAATAGATCAGGCGTTATCACAACACCCTGCGCGGGATTCGCTACGCAGTAAAATGGCCATCAAAGCTGAAAAAGCGGAACTAGCAACTGAAATCATCAAGTTATACCGCAAAGGCAAAGGTCAAACGCTAATCCTCAATGAATTAAAACAGCGTCTTATTGATGTCACAGAATTTGAAGAAACGTTATACCAACTCGAACTTGCCGGTGATATCGACTTTTATCAGAGCTGTAAAGATCAATTAGCCAAAAAAAGCTTTGATTTATCTGACTATAAAGATAAATCAAAGGCTTATACTTACTTGGCACGAAAAGGCTTCACCAGTGATGAAATTAAAGAAACCATGTCACCCGAGCAACCTTAGCTATTTTACCGCCCTTTTATTGCTCGAAAATTAAGGTTGTCCATTACTACGTACTAATCTCACGACTCCTCCAGATGAGAAACCGACCCCCCGAACGAGTCCAGAAGTGAAATCGACATACCAAATAGTCGTTACACGATTGATAGTAACTGGTGCAGTTGCAGTGGCAGACAAAAAACGACTAGAATGGGTATTGGGGAATATGTCACTATTGATGGCTGGATTTTCACAGGCGGTTTCAACTAACGATGCTAACTCTTTAATGTTAGGTAACCGCCAATCGGTTTGTTCAATCACATTTTCATCGTCCAGTGGGTGAAAAAGTTTAAGAGGCGCCGCTAATGCTTGGGTCCAACGACCAGCATTAAAAAATCCCGATAATTCACTACAGTCATTGTTGATAAAGCTCCATTGTTGGGCATGACTACAACGTTGCCACGTTAAGTTGGTTTTTTTATCAAACACTATCGCCATATCTTCCTCGAAGCTTAGGATATAGCGGCTATCTGGTGCCATCTTAATGATATCAGGATGGCATGCTGCCTTTGCCATCGTTGAGCTGATTAAACACCAGCATATTAACGAAAGGGTAAAAATACTCTGTTTGTTATTCATCATAACTCCTTATTTTTCGCTGTTGAAATCACTGCCCGCCGCGCACCAATCTAATTTGTGCTTGCCCTAATTTTGAATGTACGCCCGTGATACCGCGCCATGCAACGGTGCTGTCGCCTGCTAGCGCATTTGAAGTCCAACTAAGGACGCCGTTGGGAAAGTATTGGCTATCGCTTTGTGGCACTCTTTCACTGTAGTTCTTAATCGAGCGTAATTCCTCACGACTCGGAAGACGCCATCCAGTATTGAAACCACAGAGACCTTG
>JABSRS010000372.1 GCA_013214885.1 Gammaproteobacteria bacterium | reverse complement strand
TGGACTGCCAGCGATATTTTGCATTGGAGCCCGATTGTACGCCGCGCCGCCAATGAGCAATTTAGTTGTGTTCATCCTGACGATCCAACTGTCAGTGGCATCAGTCATCTGCTGTGGACAGGGAAACCAACTAAAGACACCAGCGACGGAGCCAATGCGGTTTTCTATGGTGATAAAGCGATTGATCGCTCCCCTTGTGGTACTGGCACTAGTGCCCGAATGGCCCAGCTCCACGCCAAAGGAAAGCTTGAGATTGGCCAACCGTATATTCATGAAAGCTACATCGGCAGTGAATTTGTCGGCACCGTTGAAAGTGTCACCAAAGTAGGCAACTATCCAGCCATTATGCCGAGCATTGAAGGTTGGGCCCAAGTGACTGGTTATAACCAAATACTTGTCGATGACCAAGACCCGTATGCGTTCGGTTTTCAAGTGATTTAATTAAAATTGAGAGAAATTATAATGATAGAAATTAACGGACAACACCTTATCAATGGCCAATGGACAAGCTTGGCATCCCATAAATTTGTTAGCGCTAACCCAACAACAGATACCGATAATCCTTGGGCATTCTTTGAGGCGACTATCGACGAAGTTAATCTTGCTGCCATCTGTTCCCAAGGAGCCTTCGCTCAATATCGTCGTACCAGTGCCGAGCAACGCGCCAGCTTTCTTGAAGCAATCGCCACCGAAATAGAAAATTTAGGCTCACAGCTTGTCACGACTTCCATGAGCGAAACTGCCCTTCCCCAAGCACGCATAGAAGGCGAACGCGGGCGTACTTGCGGCCAATTGCGTGCATTTGCGGCTAATTTACGCCAACCTATTAATCCAGTATTCATCGATAATGCCCAGCCACAGCGTCAACCGTTACCTAAAGCAGATTTGCGTTTAACCCAAATCCCACTTGGACCTGTGGTCGTTTTTGGTGCTAGCAATTTCCCATTAGCATTCTCGACTGCTGGCGGCGACACAGCTTCTGCACTGGCTGCGGGTTGTCCAGTTATCGTTAAGGGTCATCCAGCGCACCCAGCAACTACTGAGCTCGTTAGCCATGCGATCAATCGCGCGATTAAATCGACTGGTATGCCAAGCGGTGTATTTGGGATGTTGCAATCATCAACACCTCAAGTCGCACAAGCATTAGTGGAAGCTCCTCAAATCAAAGCGGTTGGCTTTACGGGTTCGCAAAAAGTTGGCGAGATCCTCAATAAAATCGCGCAAAACCGTGCCTGTCCTATCCCGTTTTTTGGTGAACTAGGCAGTACTAACCCGCAATTTATCCTCGCCCAATTGTTAGCCGAGCAGCCAGCAGTTCTTGCCACCAATCAGGTTGCTTCAATGTTAATGGGTCATGGCCAATTTTGTACTTCACCTGGATTAGTGGTGGTTGAGAACTCAACTGGGTTTGAACAATTTATCAGCTCGCTAACTCAAGCCATAACTGACGCAGCGGTTGGCACTATGCTAACCAGTGGTATTGCTCAAGCATATCAAGCACAGCAAAGCACCCTGGCTGCCAACGATAAAACCACCCTGCTTGGACAAGGTAAATCTGACAGCGGAAAATGCCAAACGGCTAGCGCCCTATGGACAGTTAGTGCCAATGATTTTATCCAAGATCACAGCTTACACCATGAAGTTTTTGGTCCGAGTGCCTTGATTGTTATTTGTGACAGCAGCCCACAGATGTTAGCGGTCTCTGAAATATTGACAGGCCAACTCACCGCAAGTATTCACGGTACCACTAATGAAATTATTGACGCAGCAGCATTGATCGACTCGGTTTCACAACAAGTCGGCCGCTTAATGTTTAACCAAATGCCGACGGGTGTCGAAGTGTGTCATGCGATGCAGCACGGCGGACCTTACCCAGCATCAACCACACCACAGACCACATCGGTTGGTAGCCAAGCCATCACTCGATTTACCCGACCTATTTGCTTACAAAATATGCCTCAGCAAATTTTGCCACCGCAATTGCGTGATAACGCTAACGCCCCACAGGTTGTGGTATAGCAAAAAGTAGCTAAAAAGGGCCAATATGGCTCTTTTTAGCTGATTGGTCTTATCATTTAACAAAAAACAGCTTATCATGACGTAATGACTCATCACGATTTCAGTTTGTTACTGATTAATAGGCATAATGACAAATAACGCACCGATCGTTCATAAAACCCGTACCCAAGTTGTTCTTGAAGTTATTCGTGAACGGATCCTTTCAGGCGATATAAAAGCTGGATCACCACTGCGTCAAAGTGCCTTAGCAAGCGAACTCAATGTCAGCAGGATCCCTATTCGTGAAGCACTGTTGCAATTAGAAGCCGAAGGCTTAGTTACTTTTGAGCCTCATAAAGGCGCAACCGCTGCTAAACTAAGCACCGAGCAAGTTCAAGAATTATTTGAGTTACGCGCATTAATCGAAACCGATTTACTGGCTAAGTCAATTGCGAACATGACCGAAGCTAATATCGAGACGGCCCAACAAATTTTGACCCAACTCGAAGATGCTTTTAACCAGCCAAACAGTTCGGCCACTTGGAGCGACTTAAATACAGCTTTTCATACCAGCTTGTATCAAGCGGCAAATAAGCCAAGCACGATGGAAATAGTCCAGAATCTTAATACCAACTGCGATCGCTACATTCGACTGCATTTATTGCATATTGGTGGCATTCCAAAAGCTGAAAAACAGCATCAACAGTTACTGGCTTGTTGCCGACTTGGTGATGTAAAAGGTGCTTGTGATATTTTAAAAGAGCACATCTTAGGTAGTGCGGCGGATATCATTAAATTGGTTGAGCAACAAAGTTAAATCATAACTAAACCAAAGTTAAATCAAATTAAAGTAAAGGCGTTAAATAGTTTAACGCCTTTCTCACTCTTATCAGTCGCTGATCTTTCGATAGACCGCCCGCGATATCATCCTGACCTTAGTCTGTAGTGGCATGCGCTTTATGTTGGTTTTTACCGCTCCTTGGGTAAAACAAGTTTGCTTGGTATAATCGATATTAACATCGACAATAACCGAGCGACCACGCTGAGTTAATTCAACCGCTTTTGCTAATATATCCTCTAATTCATCATTACTTGCCAAATGTAAATACTCAACGCCAGTTGCCATTGCAATTCCTTGCAAGCGAACTTGAGGCAGTACCGTACAAGGTTTTCTGTTGTACGGAATTTGTTGGGCTTGGGAAATTTGCGATAACTCGCCATCATTAAAAATACAAAACATCACTCCCAGGCCATGAGCATTGGCCGTGGCTAATTCCATTGCCGTCATTAAGAATGCACCATCGCCTATTACCGCTGCCACTAAGTTGTCAGGATGCGCTAGTTTGGTTGCAATAGCAGCGGGCGCTGCATATCCCATGCAATTAAAGTCAGTCGGAGAAATGAAGTGACGCGGCGTAACCACTGGCATTAATTCAGCAGCGAGAAAGGTATGATTGCCATCATCAACCACTAAATAATCCTGTGGCGTTAAACAGCCATTCAAGCCATTAAAAAACAATTTAGGATTAACCCTACCCTTACTATCATGATCTTGCCATTCTCGTTCA